>JAOUJD010000237.1 GCA_029883565.1 Burkholderiaceae bacterium | reverse complement strand
GTAATTCCATGACGGCCGCTGCGCTGGCTGGAGGTCGCCCTCGAAGACCCAGTAGCCGAACTCGCCCCGCACCGAGAGGATGCGTCCGAAGAAACCCGAATCGATCAGCATCTTCATCTTCAGCAGGCCCGGCAGCCACAGCTTGTCCTGCACGACACCGTGTTTCACGCCTGCGGCCTCCGCTCGGCGATAGAGGTCGAGCGCCTCGGCGAGCGTCGGCGCGACAGGCTTTTCCGTGTAGACGTGCTTGCCCGCGGCGATCGCCTTCCGGATCAGCTCCGGCCGCCGGCCGGTCGATGCGCTGTCGAAGTAGATCGCGTCATCCTTGTTGGCGAGCGCCGCATCGAGATCGGTGGTTCGGCGCTCGATGCCGTGTGCCTGCGCGAGCGCCGCGACTTTGCGGGCATCCCGGCCGACCAGGATCGGATCCGGCATGATCCGCCGTCCCGGGCCGAGGGGGACGCCGCCCTGATTCCGGATCGCGAGGATCGACCGGACGAGGTGCTGATTCGTGCCCATGCGGCCGGTGACGCCGTTCATGATCACGCCGAGTCGGATGGTCTCCACGTTGCGGGCTCCTGGAATGGTCAGGGGAAAGTCGTTCGGGCGGGCGCCTGCCCCGTCATGCGGGCGAGCGCGCGGGCGACCGGCGGTATCTTGAGTGCGATCACCAGCACGATCGTGATCCAGATCACGGCCGAGATCGGGCGCGTGAAGAACGGGGCGAGATCGCCGTCGGAGAGCACGAGCCCGCGCCGAAACCCCTTTTCCATCAGGTCGCCGAGCACCATGCCGAGCACCAGCGGCGCGACCGGGTACCGCAGCCGCCGCAGCCCGTAGCCCAGGACGCCGAAGCCCAGCATCACCCAGACGTCGAACAGACGCTGCGAGATCGCGTACGAGCCGACGACGCAAAGCACGAAGATGATCGGCAGGATGATCGCCTTGGGGACCATCAGCACCTTGATCAGAAGGTTGGTGAGCGTGAGGCCATAGATCAGGATCCCGAGGGTCGCGAACATCATCATCGCGACGACGTCGTAGACGAACGTCGGCGCCTCGATCATGATCATCGGCCCCGGCCGCACGCCGTGGATCAGCATCGCTGCCATCAGCACGGCGGCCGGCGCCGACCCCGGTATGGCCAGGGTCAGCACGGGAATCATGGCGCCGGGCACGCACGCGTTGTCGCCGGTCTCGGCCGCCATCAGCCCGTCGATCGAACCCTTGCCGAACTTCTCCTTCTCCTTGCTCGCCCGCTTGGCGGCGGCATAGGACGACCACGCCCCGACATCCTCGCCCACGCCGGGAAGGATGCCGATGAACGTGCCGATCACTCCGGAGCGCAGGATCGTCCTCCAGTATCGCGCCACGTCACCGAGCTTCGGGATCACCGAGTCGAACGGGTCGACCTTGACCGGCGCGGGCCGTTCGCGCACGGCCATCAGCAACTCGGCGAAGCCGAAGGCGCCGACCAGCGCCGGCACCAGCTGGAAACCGCCGGCGAGGTCGCGGCTGCCGAAGCTGAACCGGTCGTACGCGTAGATCCCCTCCTGGCCGATCGTCGCCGTGAAGATGCCGATGAGACCCGCGATCCAGCCCTTGAGCGGGTCGTCGCCGGTCAGGGATCCGGCGATGATCACGCCGAACAGGGCGAGCCAGAAGAACTCGTAGGCACCGAACCTGAGCGCAAGGTTCCCCAGGACCGGCGTGAAGAGCGCCAGAAAGAACATCCCGATCAGCGTGCCCAGCACCGAGCCCGACGTCGCGATGCCCATCGCGCGGCCCGCTTGGCCCTGCTTGGCGAGCGCGTGTCCGTCCATGCACGCCGCTGCCGAGGCCGGCGTGCCGGGGATGTTGAGCAGGATGGCCGAGCGCGAGCCGCCATAGATCGCGCCGACGTACGTGCAGACCAGCACCAGCAATGCCTGGCCCGACGGCATCTTGATCGTCAGCGTCGTCATCAGCGCAACCCCCATGGTCGCGGTGAGGCCCGGCAGCGCACCGATGATGACGCCCACCAGCGACGACAGCAGGATCAGACCCAGCGAGCCCGGGTCGCAGAAACTCGCGATCGAGTGGCCGAATGCGATGAGGCCGTCGAACATGGAACAGGGTTGTCCGGCGCGACGGACTTACGGCAGCCGAACGTAGAACAGCCGCTCGAACAGCAGCGTGACGCTGACGGCGGTGAGCACGCCGCAAGCCAGCGCCACGACCAGGCCCCGCCCCACTTTGCCGGCGGCCCTGCGCTGCGCGCGCTGGAACACGAACACGAACGCCGTGACGAAAAGCGCGGTGGAAAGCCAGAACGGCAGGCCGCGGCCGACGAGCAGCAGTGCGTAGACGAAGAACATCCCTGTCGCGAGGGCGAAGCTCGGGAGCGGCACGTAGTCGGTGGCGTCGGCTGCGCCGCCATCCCAGCCGGCGCTTCGCGCGCGGCGCCACGAGCGCAGCATCAGGATGCCCCCCAGCAGGGCGAGCATTACGCCGACGATGCCGGGCCAGAGTCCGGGCGCGGTGTGCAGCGTCGCCCCCTGCTGCGTCATCCGGTCCATCTGCCACGACAGCACGACGACGATGCAGCCGAACGCGGTCCAGACGATGCCCCCCTGCAGGTCGCGCCGCGGCGATGACGGGTGGGTCTCGGAGGGCAAGGGAGCGATCGATGCAACACAAGGCCGGCGCCAGCGAAGGCGCCGGCCGGGCCGCCGCTTCGGCTACGGACGCGGAATGCCCAGCGTGTCCGGCGCGACCTTCGCCTTGCCGGTGTCGGCTGCAGCCCACGCGTTGGCCTGCACTGCCGGGAAGACCGCCTTTTGCGCGTCGGCGCCCGCGTACGGCGCGAACTGCGCGCCGCGGCTCGTCGCGTACTGCTTCAGCGCCGTCGACTTGGCGATCTGCTCGGCCCAGATCTTCTCGACCGTCGCGATCACTTCGGGCGGCACGCCCTTCGGGATGAAGATCCCGAAGTAGTTGGCGGGCGCCTTGAAGCCCGGCACCGACTTCGTCAGCGGCTCGATCGTTCCGTAGCCGTCGAGTTCGACGGGCTTGTCGCCGATCACGGCGAGCGGTCGCAGCTTCTTGCCGCGAATCATCTCCGCCTGCTCGACGGTGAGTTGCGACGTCACGTCGGTTTCGCCGGCGACGGTCGAGACGACCGCCGGGTTGCCGCCATCGTAAGTGACGTGCTTGTACTTGACGCCCGTTGCCTTGGCGATCGCCTCCATCGCGCTGTGGCCGCTGGAGTTGACGCCGGCCGTCGCGACGCTGATCGCACCCGGCTTGGCCTTCATCGCGGCGATGAGCTCCTCCGGCGTCTTGTATGGGGTATTCGGATTCACGGATAACGTCGAGACATTGGCGACGTTGAGGAACAGTGCCCAGTCGCCGATCTTGGTGTCGAGCATGCCCAGGACCGCGTAGGTGCCGAGGTCCTGCGCGGCGCCGGCGGTCCACGTGTAGCCGTCCTTTGGTGCTTCGAGAGCGTTCTTCGTGCCGATCGAGCCGGACGCCCCCGGCTGGTTGACGATGACGACCTTCTGCCCCAGCGCCTTCTCGATTTCCCCGGCGGTCACCCGGGTGACCTGGTCGGTCGAGCCGCCGGGCGACCAGGGCACGATGATCGTGATGGGCTTGGTCGGCTTCCATTGCTGCGCCGAAGCGACAGACGCGAACGCGAGCGCCAGCGCCGCGACGACTCCGGTGAACAATAAGTTGCGCTTGCTGTGATCCATGAGTTTCTCCTTCGGGTTTTCGTTGCCTAGCCGCCCAGATCCGCGCCGATCCTCTCGCGCAGTCGCTTGACGACGTCTTCGATCAAGGCCTGCGCGTCCGTCGCACCGAGCGCGGCGACCGCCTGGTCGCGCACGGCGTAATGCATCATCAACAGCGAGCGCAGCTTGCTGAAGACGGGCGCATTCGGCGCGCCGCAGACCGCGGCGTCGTTCTTCAGCACCCGCTCGATCACGCCCGGATCGAGCAGGGGCACTTTGCAGATGATTGCCAGCTGCGCGAGTTCACGATCGATGTCGTCGAACTTCTTCGCCCACCATGCTATTTGCAGGTCTTCCGGCTGGTCGGTCAGGTTGTCCACCTCCGCTCATCAGGTACCACGGGGCGGAATCCCCCCGAGCCCGCGGCGCGGCCGGCACGCCTGCCGCGGCGACCTGGGGCAGCTCCCCTCCGGCGTCGTGCGCGGTTCTTCGCTCGGCTGCCCAACGCAGATTCCGTCAATCCATGATGCTGCGGCGCAGCATAGCGAATGTCAAGGTGTTCCCGCCGCGGCTCGCGCTTTCC
Organism: Burkholderiaceae bacterium; assembly: GCA_029883565.1. GTDB lineage: Bacteria > Pseudomonadota > Gammaproteobacteria > Burkholderiales > Burkholderiaceae_F > JAOUJD01. The sequence continues at coordinate 74 of JAOUJD010000237.1, read as the reverse complement.
TCAGCTTCGACAGGAGGGTGGTCGGATGCGCCGCCGTCTTCGCGATCGTCGTTTCGGAGCGGATCGCCCCGCCT
>JAOUJD010000236.1 GCA_029883565.1 Burkholderiaceae bacterium | reverse complement strand
CTCATGTTTCATCCGGCCCAGCTCCCGACCCGACACACGAACTTCGAGGACGCGCAGGCGCTCGTCACCGGCACGCTCTTCGTCGCGCTCGGGATCGCCATGTACGCGCGGGTGGGGCTGCTGACAGGCGGCACGGCCGGGCTCGCCTTTCTCGTGCACTACGCGACCGGCTGGCGCTTCGGCGCGGTGTTCTTCGTGATCAACCTGCCGTTCGCAGGGTTCGCCCTGCGCGCGATGGGGACTCGCTTCACGGTCAAGACCTTCGTCGCGGTCGCGCTGCTGTCGGCCTTTACCGAACTCGCGCCGCGCGTGGTGCGGTTCGACTGGCTGCAGCCTGCCTATGCGGCGGTGATGGGCGGATTCCTGATCGGCGCCGGCCTGCTGATCCTGTTTCGCCATCAGGCAAGCCTGGGAGGCCTGAACGTGCTGGTGCTGTGGCTGCAGCAGCGCTACGGCTGGCGCGCGGGCAAGGTGCAGATGGCGCTGGATTGCCTGATCGTGGTGGCGGCGCTGGCGATCGTCGAGCCCGCGATGGTCGCGCTGTCGGTGCTTGGCGCCGTTGCCATGAATCTCGTGGTCGCCGTCAACCACAAGCCCGGTCGCTACCTCGGTGTCTGAGGCAATCCTGCGCACCGCGGCTAAGCTTCCTCCATGCCGTCCATTCCATACACGCTTGTCGAGGAGGAGGTCGACCTTCAGGCAATCCGCGCCCAGGGTGCGGGCGGCCAGAACGTCAACAAGGTCTCGAACGCCGTGCACCTGCGCTTCGACGTGCGCGCGTCATCGCTGCCGGAGGAGCTGAAGACGAGGTTGCTGGCGCGCAGTGACCAGCGCATCAGCGACGAGGGCATCATAGTCATCAAGGCGCAGACCTCGCGCAGCCTCGAGAAGAACCGGGCCGAGGCGCTGGCCCGCCTGCGGGCGCTGATCGATGCCGCGGCCGAGATCCCGCGCGCACGCCGGCCCACGCGACCGAGCGCCAGCTCGCAGCGCAAGCGGGTGGAGGGGAAGGTTCAGCGGGGGCAGGTCAAGGCACTGCGACGCAAGGTCACGGAGTAGCCCGGGGCCGCGTAGCCACTCAGGCGACGAAGTACAGGACGGCCACGAAGTGGCTGCCGCTTCCCGCCATCACGAAGAGGTGCCAGACACCGTGTGCGTGCCGCCACCGGCGGTCGTTCACGTAGAACACCACGCCGATCGTGTACATCAGGCCGCCGATCGCAAGCCATGCCGCTCCGTACGGGCCGAGCGCCTTGATCAGCGGGAACAGGGCTGCGGCCCCGAGCCATCCCATCACCAGGTGGGGGACCGGCGATGGGTCCTGTTCAGGCCGGCGCCGCATCGCCTGCCAGATGCCGACGACGGCCATCGCCCACACGATCGTGAACAGCGCCCATCCGAGCGTGCCGCGCAGGGGACCGAGCGCAAACGGCGCATAGGTCCCGGCGATCAGCAGGAAGATGGCGGCGTGGTCCGCCCTCCGGAACAGCGCCTTGAGGGGGCCGCGGATCGCGTGGTACAGGGTCGAGGCGGAATACAGCGCGACGAGCCCGACGCCGAACAGCACGACTCCCGCGATCTTCCACGGATCGTCCTGGCCGGCAACGCGCCAGACGAGCACGGCGGCGCCAACGACCGCGAGCGCGGTCGCCACCAGGTGGGTGATGCTGTTCAGTCGTTCGCCGGGATACATGGACGAGGCCTGCGCATGCCTCGATTAGACAAAAGAGAGGTGATGGCTGGCGGGCCGAATACAAGCGGCTCCGCCATACAGTCCGGGTCAACGCGCCCGGATCGGCTCAGATTGGTTCGCCGGTTCCTGCCTGGGTCGAGGCATCTTCGGGGCCGGGAGCGGCGTCGCCAGAGGTCTTGGCGAGCTTCTGCTGGCGTTTCTGCTCCAGCTTCTGCTCCTGTTTCTTCTTCTTTGCCAGCTCGCGCTGGCGCTTCTCGAATGAGTAATTGGGCTTGGCCAGAAGGGTCTCCTCGGTAATCCCCGCCGGGCATGAAAGGGCCGCGGCGGGCGCACCCGCGAAGCTTACGCGGGTTCGGCCGACCCCGCCCGGGCGAGTTGCCGGCCTACGATCCGGCACCCTGGATCGGCCTCGCGCCAGCCGAGGCGGCCGTGCCCGGCTGCTATAAATCCCCCGCATGCGTACGTGCGGCCCGGCCGACCGCGCAAGCGCGCGCCGACCATGTCTTCGATCCTTTCCGTCACCATTCCGTTCTTCGCCCTGGTGCTGTGCGGGTATCTCGCGGCCCGCCTCAAGCTGTTGCCGGAGAGCGCGATACCGGGGCTGAACATCTACGTGCTGTTCTTCGCGCTGCCCTGCCTGCTGTACCGGTTCGGCTCGTCACTGCCGGTGGCGGAGGTGATCAACGGCTGGGTGATCGCGGTGTACCTGACCGCTGCGCTGCTGATGGTGGCGGGCACGATCGTCCTGACACGATCGCCTCGCGTGGGCCTGAAGGACGCCGCATTCGGGGCGCTGACCGCGGCGTTTCCGAACACGGGCTTCATGGGCGTACCGATGCTGGCGGTGCTGCTGGGCCCGGCCGCGGCCGGCCCCGTGATCACGCTGGTCCTGATCGACCTGCTGGTGACAAGCTCGCTGGCCATCGGGCTGGCGCAGATGGGCGACCGTGGACAGCTCGGTCCCCTGGCGTCCTCGCTGCGGTCAATACGGGGGGCGATCGTGAATCCGCTGCCGTGGGCGATCGGCATCGGCATGGTCGGGTCCTACACCGGGTTCGTGGCGATCGGCCCGCTCGACACCATCATCCGGATGCTGGCCGACTCCGCCACGCCGGTGGCGCTGTTCGCCATCGGCACCGTGCTGTGGCGGGCCGGCGCCCATGTCCACACGCGCACGCCGCTCGGTCTCTACCTGCCGCTGGTGTTCCTGAAGCTGCTGGTCCATCCGCTGCTGGTGTTCGCCCTCGGCTGGCTCGCGGTGCGACTGCTGGGCGCGCCCTTGTCGACGTTCACCCTGACCGTGCTGGTGCTCGCGGCCGCCCTGCCGTCGGCCAGCACGGTGTCGCTGCTGGCCGAGCGCTACGGCGCGGACAACGGGCGCGTGACGCGCGCGGTGGTGGTCTCCACCGTGCTCGCCTTCGTGACCTTCTCGCTGCTCGCCTGGATCTTCAACGCCCGCCCCCAGTGAGGCGGACGGCGCGCGGCTGACCGCCGCCTACGCGCCGAAGCGCGCGAACAGCACGTTGTTCTCGAGGTGGACGTGCTCGTGCACGTCTTCGATCAGCTTGCGCAGGCCGGCGTACAGCGCGCGCCACGTCGGGCAGGCTTCCTCCGGCAGCTCGAAGCCATGCGCGAGCCTCTCGAGGTTCGCCAGTCGTTCGCCGTGCTCGTCGTGCTCGAAGCGCATCCGCCCGATCGGCGCGGCGATCATCGGGTGCCCGCCGGCGCGCATCAGGGGAAACAGGATCTGCTCCTCCTTCTGCATGTGGTCCTCGAGGGCGCCGCTGAGCTCGAGCAGCGCTGCGTGCAGGCCGCGCGGCACCGCAGGCTTGTCCGCGTGGCGCTCCTCGACCCGGGCCGCGAGGCGGACCAGCTCCGGCAGCTCGGCGCGGTGCGTGGCGTGATAGCGATCGAGGATGTGCTCGATCAATTCCTCGTTGCCCTTCGGCACTTCCGTCGCCCCGGTCTCAAGGGCGGCGAGCTCGGCTTCGAGGTCGGGCAGGGCGGCACCGCGCTCCGCGGCAGCCTGCGACAGGGGCACCTGCCCTCCGCAGCAGAAGTCGATCTTGTAGTGGCGGAATACCTGAGTGGCTCCGGGCAGCGAAGCGGCGATGTCGGCGACCTGGCGTTCGGCGTAGTTCATGTCTTTCCTTCAGCGATCGGTGTTCGAGACAGGCGCAGTCTCCCCACGCAAGGTTGCATCGGTTTGCGTCCAGTCAAGCCGTTCCGGAGGGGGTAGGCAGGACTTGGCCGAGGAGGTAGCGGCCCTTTCGCCTCCAGAGGTGCTTTCCCCGCCAATCACCCCGCCGGCGGTGGAAATCCGTCGCGAAACGCACAGGAGCGCGATGAAAGGGCCGGAGGGCGGAATGAACGGTGGAAAGGGCGCTGGGCCGGACGAAACGGCGGGTGCAGTTCACGCCGCGGTTGCTGCAGTCTGTCGCAATGCGCTCGCGGCGCGCGGTTGCCGTGTCTAGAGTTCGTTTCATGGAAACGCGGCAAGAAGAGGAAAGGACCAAACGATGAAACCGATCTCCACACAGACGCGCATCACCTCGCTGCTGCTGGCACTGCTGACCACCTCGGTGGTCCTGGGCGCCACGGTCATCGGCATGCAAGCGGACGCCGAGTCCCAGCCCATGCTGCTGGTGCTGGAACGGATGACGACCAAGGCAAGCGCAGTGCAGTGAGCGGAAGGGCCAGCCTCGGC
>JAOUJD010000235.1 GCA_029883565.1 Burkholderiaceae bacterium | reverse complement strand
ATCAGCGCGACCGACAGGTCCTGCTTGCCTCGCTGCGCCACCAGCTTGGCCAGCGTGTCGGTGGAATTGCCCGGCACGTACACGACCTTGGCGTTGTGCTTCGCCTCGAAGGCGGGAATGATCTTCTCGCGGAACAGCGTTTCGGTGGAGCCGCCGAAGCCGCCGACGTACATCGTCGTCTGGGCCGAGGCCGCCAGCGATGCCGTGGCGAGCGCGCACAGCATTCCGATCTTCCGAACTTGATCCATTGCTTGTCTCCTTGAGTTGGACCCCGGCGTCTTGTCCGCGCCCTTTGGGTCTATCGAAGCTACAGAAGCCCGTATATGCTTTCAAATACAATTTGATGGGCTGTATATGTTGAAAAGACATAGATGACGGGCGCCCACATCAGCCTGCGCCAGATCGAGGCCTTCCGCGCCACCATGCAGGCGGGAACGGTGGTCGCCGCCGCCAGCCTGCTCAGCATCACCCAGCCCGCTGTCAGCCGCCTGCTGGGCCTGCTCGAACTGCGGATCGGGTTTGCGCTGTTCGACCGCCGCGGCCGCCGCCTGATCCCGACCCCGGAGGCGCAGCAGCTGTACCGCGAGATCGAGCGCATCCACCTCGGCGTCGAACGGATCGCGCACGTCGCGCTGGACATCAAGACGCAGCGCGCCGGCGCCCTGCGCATCGCCGTGCTGCCCGCGATCGCCCAGTGGCTGGCGCCCCGCGTGACGCAGGCCTTCCTCCAGTCGCGGCCGTCCGTGCGCGTGCTGCTCGACAGCCTGCCGTCGCGCCAGATCGCGGAACTCGTGGCGACGCATCAGTACGACATGGGCGTGGTCGAGATGCCGGTGCTGCAGACCTCGCTCGAGGTCGACCTGATCGAAGGCATCGAGTCCGTTGTGGTGCTGCCGGCACGGCATCGGCTCGCCGAGCGCGCGTCGGTTTCGGTCCACGACCTGGTTTCGGAGCGGCTCGTGCTGCTGACGCATCACAGCCTGCAGCGCCGGCGCATCGAAGACTGGTTCGCGCGCCGTCGCCTCATTCCCAACGTCGTCGCCGAAACACCGCAGTCGACCATCGCCTGCGCCCTGGTGGCGGCAGGCGCCGGCGTGGCCATCGTCTCGCGCGTCGCCGCCGCGTCGTGGTCGTTCGCTTCGAGCACGCTGGCGATCCGCCGTCTGAAGGAGCGCGTCACGACCGATGTCGCGCTCGTCTTTCCCGTGATCGGGACGCGGTCGAAACTGGTCGAGTCCTATGCGCGCGAGATGCGCGCCGAGATCCGGCGGACGCTGCGCGAGCCGGCCGCCGCCACATGAGCCGGCGCGCCGCGCCGGGCGAACGAACAGACACGGCCGCAAACACATCGAAGTTCGGCCGTCCGGAATCGCGTTCGATCTGCCAGAATCCGCGCATGTCTATGGACGGAGCGTGGGCCTGAGTGGATGCCCCTGACGATGCCGGGATAGTGCCGCGGGATGGCGATGCGCCATCCCTGCCGGAGTTTCACGGGTCGCCATCCATCGACCGTGCGCTGCTCGAGCGAGCCAGCCTCGAATCGACTCGCCTGCTGGAGACCAACCTCTCCGTCCGCGGCATCACCGCGGCACGGCGCAATGCGGCGGCCGACGCGCGTTCCTACCACCAGATCTTCGGACGCGACGCCGCGATCTGCGCCCTCGCGATGGCGGGCAGCGGCGTGGATGCGCTCGAACAGGGAGCCGTCGCCGGCCTCGATTCGCTCGCGGTCGGACAGGCGACGAACGGCCAGATCCCGAAGTACGTCGACTCCGACAGCAACCACGCCGACTTCTGGTACGTGGGCTGCATCGACGCGACCCTGTGGTGGCTGATCGCGGTCGATCACGTGCGGCGCTTCAGCTCGGTGCCCGGGGTCGCCAGCCGCTGGCAGGCGAACGTCGAGAGGGCGCTGCAGTGGCTGCTGGCGCAGGAGCACCAGCGCTTCTTCCTGCTGCAGCAGAACGAAGCCAGCGACTGGGCGGACATCATGCCGCGCTCGGGTTTCGTGCTGTACACCAACGCTCTCTGGTACCGCGTGAAGTGCCTGTTCGACCTCCCGCACCGGGACGAGACGCACGAACACTTCAACACCCTGTTCCACCCCTTTGGCCGCGAGCTGCCCGACTACCGCCGCGTCAGGCTGCTGCGCCACTATGCGGTCCGCAGCCAGCGCCACCGCGGGCTGTACCTGAGCTTCGTCAACCTCTCCTTCGCGGGCGACGAGGGCGATGTCTTCGGCAACCTGCTGGCCATCATCTACGGCCTCGCCGGCGACGCGCGCGCCAACGAGATCGTGGAAGCCCTGCGCGCTGAACGCGTCGCCGACCACTACCCGATTCGCGTGGTCACGCATCCGATGGGTCGCAACCACGAGTTGTGGCGCACGTACATGGAGCGCCACCGCCAGAATCATCCGTACCAGTACCAGAACGGCGGCATCTGGCCGTTCGTCGGCGGTTTCTGGGTGCTGGCCCTGATGAACCTGGGCAAGACGCAACTCGCGCGAGCGCAACTGCAGAAGCTCGCCCAGGTCAACCAGCTCGACGACTGGCGCTTCACCGAGTGGTTCCACGGCAAGACGCTGGAGCCGCAGGGCATGGAAGGCCAGAGCTGGAACGCCGCGCTGTTCCTGATGGCGCGCCAGGCAGTCGAGCGGAGCAGGAAGACCGGCTGACGGGTCGTGCAGGGCCGCGGTGCAGGCCTCAGGGACCGCGCCGGGCGAAGTGGAGCACGGCGCCCGGAAAACAGCGCAGCACGTCAGCGAGCCGAAGGTCGGCGCCTGTTTCTAGCGTGGCACCGGTCAGCACGTCCGTGAATTCGAGGTCGTCACCGAGCGCAGCGAGCCTGAGCGCGGTGTCGCCCCAGACCGCCTCGCCGACGGGCAACGTGCCGACACCGGCCCCGAGACCGGCGTAGAGCCGCCCGGCGACGACGAGCAGGCCTTCGTCGCCATGGCTGCGGACGAACGAGACGACGCGGCGCTCGTGGCGGCCGCGCACCGCAACCGGCCGATAGTCGCCGCGCGCGAACAACGCATGGTGGCGGCGGCGGAATGCGAGCAGGCGCATGACCGCCCACAGCTTCGCGCGCCCGTCGGCGGCGGCGAGCAGCGCGGGCATCCGCTCGCCGATCTGCTGCGCCGTCCCGCGCGACAGGTCCGTCAGTTCACGCAGCAATCCGCTCCGCACCGCATAGTCCACCGGTCGCCGGTTGTCCGGATCGACCAGGCTGAAGTCGAGCAGTTCGTTGCCCTGGTAGATGTCGGGCACTCCGGGCGACGTCAGCTTCAGGACCGCCATCGTGATGCTGTTGAGCTGGCCGAACCACGCGAAATAGGGTTGCTGGTTCGCCAGATCGTCGACGAACAGGCTGCGGCCGTCGGCGAGGATGTCGTCGACGAATCCCGTCAGTGCGCTCTCGTATGCCTCGTTCACCGCAATCCAGCTCGTATGGACCTTGGCCTCCCGCGCCGCCTTGACCATGTAGCTCGCGATCCGCTCGCGGTATTCCTTCCCCGGCGTCCCGGCGGCGGGCCAGGTGCCGATCAGCGTCTGGTACAGCAGGATCTCGTCGTTGCGCGACGGCGCCGGCACATCGTCGACCATGCGCTTGCGGCTGCGATTGAAGCGCGACCAGCGGCGCAGCATCAGCCGCCAGGCGGCCGGCACCTCGGACAGCACGTCGATGCGGGCCCGCACGTCTTCCGAGCGCTTGTTGTCGTGCGTCGAGGTGGCGAGCATCGTGCTCGCCCAGCGAACGGCGCGGTCGCCGCTGGCGCCGTGGAAGGCCCGCACCGTCATCCCGAACTGGTCCGGATCGCCGCCGACATCGGCCAGCGAAGCCAGGCGGTTGAAGCGATAGAAGGCGGTGTCCTCGATGCCCTTGGCCGCGACCGGCGCGGTGAATTGCTGGAAACGCATGGCGAAGGCGAGGCACAGCTCGACCGGGATTCCCGACTCCGGCGGCTCGGCCAGCAGCAGCCCGCGCAGGAAGGCGAACACGCTGACGTCGGTCACGCGGCTGCGCTGGCGCGCGCGAGACACGGCCCAGTCGATGTAGCGCCGGTCCTGCGGGCTCGCGCCCTCCGCCGACACGTAGGTGCGGTACACGGGGAAGGACGCGGCGATCTCCTCCAGGCCCTGCCGCAGGCTGGCGAGCGTGTGGTCGCGCGTGTGACGGTCGCTGCGCGCGAGGCGCAGGGCCTGGTTGGCCAGCACGGTGAGTCCGGCGGCGAGCGGGCCGCGCAGCATCGCGCGCCTGCCCTGGTAGGCCGCGAGTTCGAAGTCCGCGGCCTCGGTCCCGGCGAAAGCGCGCCACGTGCGATCGATGCGCGCGCGGGCTTCGGTATCGACCAGCACGCCGTTGACCGTGTTGGCGTACCGGTAGCCGGTGGTTCCGTGCAC
>JAOUJD010000234.1 GCA_029883565.1 Burkholderiaceae bacterium | reverse complement strand
GCGCGGCCAGATGCGCCCCGCGCGCGAGGAAGGTCACGTCATGCCCGTGCACGGCGAAGCACGCCCCGAAGTAACCGCCGATCCCTCCGGTGCCCACCACCAGCAGTCGCATGATCCCTCCTGTTGACGCCAGGGCCGCACGGCCCTGGCGCTCGGCCCGCAAGCTCAGTAGCGGTAGTGATCGGGCTTGAACGGCCCTTCCTTGGCCACTCCGATGTAGCGGGCCTGCACGTCGGTCAGTTCAGTGAGCCGCGCGTTGAGCTTCTTCAGCTGCAGGCGCGCCACCTTCTCGTCGAGGTGCTTCGGCAGGACGTACACGCCGACCGGGTATTTCTCGGTGTTGGTGAACAGCTCGATCTGCGCGATCACCTGGTTGGCGAACGAGCTCGACATCACGTAGCTCGGGTGCCCGGTGCCGCAGCCGAGGTTGACCAGCCGCCCCTGCGCCAGCAGGATGATGCGCTTGCCGTCGGGGAAGATGATGTGGTCGACCTGCGGCTTGATCTCCTCCCACGTGTATTGCTTCAGGGAGGCGACGTCGATCTCGTTGTCGAAGTGACCGATGTTGCAGACGATCGCCTGGTCCTTCATCTTCTTCATGTGGTCGTGCGTGATCACGTGGAAATTGCCCGTCGCGGTGACGAAGATGTCGGCCTTGTCTGCCGCATATTCCATCGTGACCACCCGATAGCCTTCCATCGCCGCCTGCAGCGCGCAGATCGGATCGATCTCGGTCACCCACACCTGCGCCGACAACGCGCGCAGCGCCTGCGCCGAACCCTTGCCCACGTCTCCGTAGCCGCAGACCAGCGCGACCTTGCCGGCGATCATCACGTCGGTCGCGCGCTTGATGCCGTCGACCAGCGACTCGCGGCAGCCGTAGAGGTTGTCGAACTTGCTCTTCGTTACCGAGTCGTTGACATTGATCGCCGGGAAGGCGAGCCGGCCTTCCTTCGCCATGTGGTACAGGCGCTTCACGCCGGTCGTGGTTTCTTCCGTCACGCCCTTGATCTTGGCCAGGCGCGTCGAGTACCAGCCCGGGTCCTTCGCCAGCTTGGCCTTGATCGATGCGAACAGGAATTCCTCCTCCTCGCTGCCCGGATGGGCCAGCAGCGACGCGTCCTTCTCCGCCTTGCTGCCCAGGTGCAGCAGCAGCGTGGCGTCGCCGCCATCGTCCAGGATCATGTTCGAGTAGCCGCCATCGGGCCACTCGAAAATGCGATGCGTGTAGTCCCAGTAGTCCGACAGCGATTCGCCTTTGACGGCAAACACCGGCGTGCCGTTCGCCGCAATCGCCGCGGCCGCGTGGTCCTGGGTCGAGAAGATGTTGCAGCTCGCCCAGCGCACCTCGGCGCCGAGTGCCTGCAGGGTCTCGATCAGCACCGCCGTCTGGATCGTCATGTGCAGGGACCCGGTGATGCGGGCGCCGCGCAGCGGCTGTTCGGCGGCGAATTCCTCGCGGATCGCCATCAGGCCCGGCATCTCGGTTTCGGCAATGCGCAGTTCGCGCCGGCCCCAGTCGGCCAGCGACAGGTCGGCTACGACGAAGTCGTTCAAGGTGTTCGAAGTGGATTTGAGTACGGCGCTCATCTCGCGCCCTCCTTTCGAGAAAGAAGTTGGCGAGCGCCGTTGCAGCAACCAGCGGGGATGCCGGTTTCCCCGAGCCTGGCGGGCGCGTCGGTCAACGCGCTCCGTCGCAACGCTCCTCGGAGGAAGGCGGATTTTAGCCGAAGGTCGCGGGAATGGGCAGCCCGCGCCACCCCCCGGGACGATCGGTCAGCAAATGCGGACGCCGGCGCAAGGCCGGCGCCCTGCAGCGCTCTGGCTAGGCCGCCCTGCGCTTGATTCCGGCTGCGTCGGCCAGCAACGCGGCGCGGTCGGTGCGCTCCCAGGTGAACTCGGGCTCGTCGCGCCCGAAGTGCCCGTACGCCGCCGTCTTCTCGTAGATCGGGCGCAGCAGGTCGAGCATCTGCACGATGCCCTTGGGCCGCAGGTCGAAGTGCTCGGCGACGAGCTTGCTGATCGCCTCGTCGGAGATCGCGCCCGTGCCCTCGGTGTACACCGTGATGTTGATCGGCTTGGAGTAGCCGATCGCGTAGCTCACCTGCACTTCGCACTGCTTGGCGAGGCCCGCGGCAACGACGTTCTTGGCGACATAGCGCGCGGCATAGGCGGCCGACCGATCGACCTTCGAGGGATCCTTGCCAGAGAATGCGCCGCCGCCGTGCGGGCAGGCGCCGCCGTAGGTGTCGACGATGATCTTGCGGCCGGTCAGCCCGCAGTCGCCGTGCGGCCCGCCGATGACGAAGCGCCCCGTCGGATTCACCAGGTACTTGGTGTTCTGCAGCCACTCCTTCGGCAGCACGGGCTTGATGATCTGCTCGATCACCGCTTCCTTGAGTTCTTCGTAGCCGACGTCCGGGTCGTGCTGGGTCGAGAGCACGACCGTGTCGACCGAGTGCGGCTTGCCGTCGACGTAGCGCAGCGTCACCTGGCTCTTCGCGTCCGGCCGCAGCCAAGGCAGGCGGCCGTCGCGTCGCAGTTCCGCCTGGCGTTCCACGAGGCGGTGCGAGTAGTAGATCGGCGCGGGCATCAGCTCCGGGGTCTCGTCGCATGCGTAGCCGAACATCAGGCCCTGGTCGCCCGCGCCCTGGTCCAGGTCCAGGCCCTTGCCTTCGTCGACGCCCTGCGCGATGTCCGGGCTCTGCTTGTCGTAGCAGACCATGACCGCGCATCCCTTGTAGTCGATGCCGAAGTCACTGTTGTCGTATCCGATGCGCTTGATCACATGGCGCGCGATCGTCTGGTAGTCGATCACGGCGTGGGTCGTGATCTCGCCCGCGAGCACCACGAGCCCGGTGGTGACCAGGGTTTCGGCTGCGACCCGCGAGTTCTTGTCCTGGGCAAGGATGGCGTCCAGGATCCCGTCGGAGATCTGGTCCGCGACCTTGTCGGGGTGGCCTTCCGAAACCGATTCGGAGGTGAAGAGAAAATCGCTCGACATGTTGCTCCTTTCGATGGTGTCAATCTGCGTTGCCAACTCGAAAGGAGCGGCGACGCTTTAGCGGTATTTCCCTCGGCTATGCTTCCAGAGGATTCGCCCCGCAAGTTGTCGGTTAACTCGGCGAAGCCATGATTATAGATAAACGGCTTGTTGCCGCCTGGGCGGGCCTGTCTGGGGTCGCCTGGGTCTTTCCTCGGTCGGTGGGCGCCATAGCGTCGTGGTGAAGCTCCTTTTCCGGATGGTCGCCGCGCTGCCGCTGCGGGTGGTGCACGCCATCGCAGGACTTCTCGGCCGCATGGTGTTCTGGCTGTCGCCGGCGTACCGCCGGCGCCTGCGTGAAAACCTCGCGTCCGCGGGTTACGGCGATCCCGCGCTGGCGGTCCTGGCTGCCGCCGAGGCCGGCAAGCAGGCTCTCGAGGCGCCCTGGATCTGGATGCGACCGCGCGCTGAACTGCTGGACGGCCTCATTGAAGAGCCGGCCAACCTGTCCGTGCTGGACGCCATGCTGCGGGACGACCGGCCGATCGTCTTTCTCACGCCCCATCTCGGGTGCTTCGAGGTGACGACGCACTGGTTCGCCGCGAGCGTCTCGCCGTCGCTTCGGCGCCAGTTGACCGTGCTGTACCGCGTGCCGCGCAAGTCTGTGCTGCGCGGGGTCCTGGCCGAAGCGCGCGCATCAGAAGGCGTCGCGCCGGTGCCCGCCGACATCTCGGGTGTGCGCAAGCTCATGCGCGCGATGAAGCGCGGCGAAGCCGTCGGCATCCTGCCCGACCAGGTGCCCTCCAGGGGAGAGGGCACCTGGGCGCCCTTCTTCGGGCGGGCCGCCTACACGATGACCCTGCCGGCGAAGCTGGCGCGTCAGTTCGATGGCGTCGTCGCCTTCGTATGGGGCGAGCGCCTTTCCCGCGGACGCGGCTGGCGCATCCACCTGAAGCGGCTGGAAGAGCCGTTCACTGGAGATTCCGCGCAGGACGCCGCGATCGTGAACCGCGGCCTCGAGGCGCTGATCCGCCAATGCCCGGCGCAGTATCTCTGGGGCTACAACCGCTACAAGGCGCCGGCGGGGGCCGCGTCGCCGACCTCTCGGCCGCCGACATGAACGCTTTCCTTGCAAGAGTGTGGATCGCCCTGATCGGCACCACCAGCGATTGGACCCAGGCCTCGCGCACCCGGCTGGGAAACGTGCTCGGCGATCTGCTCTGGTGGGTCGTGGCGTCCCGCCGCCGGATCACGCTGACCAACCTCGGGGCCTGTTTCCCGCACATGGCGGACGGCGAGCGCCGCCGGATCGCGCGCCAGTGCTTTCGCAACATCGCCCGCAGCGTGCTCGATCACTCGGTGCTGTGGAAGGCCGGCCGCGCACGACTGGAGGAGTACATCCGGGTCGATGGAATCGAGCACGCGCAGTCCACG
>JAOUJD010000233.1 GCA_029883565.1 Burkholderiaceae bacterium | reverse complement strand
CCGTCCCGAAGTACAGCGGGAGGTTCCGCAAGCCGACATGCTCGAACATCCCGATGCTGGCCGCCTTGTCGAAGCTGGCTTCGCCATAGCGTTGCGGCAGGTCGCGGTAGTCGAGCAGTTCGACGGAGACGCGGTCGCCAAGCCCGAACGCCTGGATCCTGTCCCGCGCGAACGCCTGCTGCGCCTCCGAGAGCGTGACGCCGACCGCCGATACGCCGTAGTGCCGGGCCGCGTGCACGACCAGGCCGCCCCATCCGCATCCGATGTCCAGCAGCCGCTCCCCGGGCGCGAGCCTCAGCTTGCGACAGATGTGATCGAGCTTGGCGCGTTGCGCCTCGTCGAGGCTTTCGTCGCCGGTCCGGAAATACGCGCACGAGTACACCATGCGCTCGTCGAGCCAGAGCCGGTAGAAATCGTTGCCGACGTCGTAGTGATGGCGAATGGCCACGCGGTCCACGCGCTCCGAGTGCCGCCTGAACAGGCCCGCGATACGCTGCGCGACGCCGCGGCCGCCGGCGCTGATGAGCTGGTCGGCCAGCGGAAGCGCGTCCAGCATGTCGCCCTGGATGTCGGCCCTGCCGTCCACATAGGCCTCGGCGAGCAGTTCGAGCGTCGGCTGGGCCAGCGCGGTCAGCAGCGCTGGGTCGCGCAGGCAGAGCCGCACCCGCGCAGGCAGGCCGAAATTCAGCGACGCTCCATCGGGCAGAACGACATCCAGCGCGGCGCCTCCGTCGGCAGCGATGCGCTTCGCGAGGCCTTCCAGACCCGCCCGTGCGGCGTCCGCGACCCCTGTTTCGGTGCGGCGCGCCAGTGCCTGCGCGATGCCCATCGTGCATGCCCCTCCGTGTTGGTCCATCCGATGACCTCATCAACATAGCTCCGTGCGGCCCCTGTGCCAAGGGGCGCGACCCGGACGGCAAGAGCCGTGCCGGTCCTTCGGCGGCGAATTCGCCAGGGGCCGAACCCGACCGACGCGGGCTGCGCATCTGCCCCCGCCCGGGAGCCAGTCAGAGTGATGTAAGGGTAAATACGTATATCTGTGGCAAGCTTCGCGGGCAAGTGAAGTCGATCCCGAGCACCCAATGGGCCGCCGCGATCTGCCACGGCGCGGGGCCAACAACCGGCTTCTTTTCGAGGAACCCCTTATGGCATCAAGCTCGCTCCAATGGAGCGCGGTCGTGTCCGACCCGCGCTTCCAGGCACTGCACAGGAAGAAGCAGTCCTTCCTTGCGGGCCTCATGATCTTTTCGGTCGCCTACTACTTTCTGCTGCCGATCGGTGCCGCGTACTTTCCGTCCCTCTTCAACGTGAAGGTCTGGGGGCCGATCAACATCGGACTGCTGTTCGCCCTGTCGGAGTTCGTCGTCGCCTGGGGCATCGCGTTCTACTACTCGCGGCGAGCGAACAACGAGTTCGACGCGATGGCACGCGAACTCGCGGTCGACTTCGAGAAGAAAGTGTCGGTCTGACATGACATCCCTCACCTTCCGGATCAAGGCACTGGCGCTCGTCGGAATCGCAGCGCTCGGACTGACCGCGATGCCCGCACTCGCGCAGGCTGCCGTCTCCCCCGATTTCCGCTGGCTGACCTTCACCGTCTTCGCCGCAATCATCGGTCTCACCATGTACGTGACGTACCGCGCAGCGAAGAGGGTGAAGTCGGCGTCCGACTTCTATACCGCTGGCGGCGGCGTGTCGGGCCTGCAGAACGGCTGGGCGATCGCTGGCGACTACCTGTCCGCCGCCTCGTTCCTTGGCATCGCCGGCCTCATCAGCCAGTATGGCTATGACGGCTTCATGTATTCGGTGGGCTGGCTGGTCGCCTACATCACCGTCCTGCTCGTCATCGCCGAGCCCTGCCGGAATATCGGCAAGTACACGCTGGCTGACATTCTCGCGTACCGCAACGATCCCAAGAAGACGCGCATCGTCGGCGCAATCTCCGTGATCACCGTGTCCACGTTCTACCTGACTGCCCAGATGGTCGGGGGCGGCGTGCTGGTCAAGACCCTGATCGGCATCGACTACGAAATCTCGGTGATCACGGTCGGCGTCCTCATGCTGGCCTACGTGCTGTTCGGCGGCATGGTCGCCACCACCTGGGTGCAGATCATCAAGGCGGTACTGCTGGTGATCGCCTCGATTGTCCTGGTCTTGCTGGTGTGGGCTCCTTACGGGTTCTCGCTCCCTGCGTTCCTTCAGGATGTCGTCGGCGATCCCAAGGTGCAGACACGGGTCGCCGGACTGCTCGGCGATGCGGCAAAGAACATGACGCCGCAGGAACTCGGCCAGAGATTCCTCGAGCCCGGCCTGCTGTTCAAGGCGCCGATCGACCAGATTTCGCTGGGCATGGCCCTCGTTTTCGGAACCGCCGGCCTCCCGCACATTTTGATGCGGTTCTTCACCGTCCCGACCGCGCAGGAAGCACGCAAGTCGGTCATCTGGGCGATGGCGATCATCGGCGGCTTCTACGTGCTCACGCTCTTCCTGGGCTTCGGCGCCGCCAGGCTGGTTGGCCCTGCCGCAATCGCTGCCGTGGACCCGGGCGGCAACATGGCAGCCCCGCTGCTGGCGCAGTACCTGGGCGGCGGCGCGGACTCGATGCTCGGCAACTTCATGCTCGCCTTCGTTGCCGCCGTCGCGTTCGCGACGATCGTCGCGGTGGTCGCCGGGCTGGTGCTCGCCGCAGCCTCGGCGATGGCGCACGACCTGTATGTCGGCGTGATCCGCGAGGAGCACGTGACGCCGCAGGAGCAGGTGCGAGCCGCGCGCATCGCGACGGTCGTCGTGGGTGCCATGGCGATCACCATCGGGATCGCGGCCAAGGGCCAGAACGTCGCCCACCTCGTCGCCCTTGCGTTCGCGGTCGCGGCTTCCGCCAACTTCCCGTGCGTGCTGCTTACCCTCTACTGGCGCAAGTGCAACACCGGCGGAATCGTCGCCGGCATGGTGGTCGGCACGCTGCTCGCGGTCGGCCTGGTGCTGGTTTCGCCGAACATGACCTATCCGAAAGCGGTTCGCAGTGCAGCCGAAAAGGTGCTCGCCGCCGACGGCCCGAAGCGCGCGGCCGCACAGGCGAACGCCGCCTCCGACGACAGCGCCAAGGTTGAAGCCGGCAAGAAGGCCCTCGCGGCCCTTGACCGCGCGGCCGCCAAGGCCAAGCTCGACCTCGAGCGCGTCAAAGGGGAGACCACCTCGCTGGTCGGCCTCGAAGCGCCGCTGATCGACCTCAAGAATCCTGGCCTGATCTCGATCCCGCTGGGCTTCCTCGCGGTCATACTTGGTTCGCTGTTTTATCGGGACAAGCGCGCGGACGACATGTGGGAGGAGCTCTACGCCCGCCAGAACACGGGCATCCTCGCCTCGAAGGCAGCAGCGCACTGAGGAACGGCTGGCGCCCTGCGGCAGCATGGCGAGGCCCCTCCGGGGGCCTCGCTGTCGTCTGCCAGCCGCCGGCCGGGTCCCGGGTCGGCTCCCGCCGGGCGCGGTGCCAGGCCGCCTGATGGAACCCGGCCGCCGCCGCGTGCGACGATGATGCAGACATGCCCACCCCGGCCCTGATCAACGAGGCGACCGTTGCCTTCCTGCGTCTGCATGCGCCCTTCTCGCGCATGGCGCAGGCGGACCTGGAATTCATCTCGGAGCGCGTACGGCTCGCCTACTTTCCCGTGGGTTCGCTGATCATCGATCCCGCGAGCGGCGTGCGCGTGCGCGACCTCCACATCATCCAGCGCGGCCACGTCCGCAACTACAACGCGGCCGTGCAGGGCGCCGACATCGTTCTCGGTCCCGGCGAATGCTTCCCCGTCGCCTCGCTGTCGGCGAACTCGGTGAACACGCGGCACTTCGTGGCGGCGGAGGACGTGTTCTGCTACCAGCTCGCGCAGGAGGACTTCGAGGCGCTCAGGGCCCGCTCGGGGCCCTTCGCCGATTTCTGCACGCAGGCCCTCGCGTCCATCGTGCAGCAGTCCCTGGCGCAGCTGCGCACGCAATTCTCCCAGCGAGCGGCCGAGCAACAGACGCTGCTGCAGCCGCTGAAGGCCCTGGTGCGACGCGCGCCGGTGTACTGCGGCAACGACGCTTCGATCCGCACGGCGCTGGAAGCGATGAGCAACGAGCAGGTGGGCACCATTGCCATTGTCGACGCCGATCAGAAGCCGGTCGGGATCTTCACCCTGACGGACCTGATGGAACGCGTCGTGCTTCCGGGCGTCCCGCTCGACCGGCCGATTTGCGACGTGATGACCGCCCGCCCCGGCGTGCTCGACGAACTCGCCCACGCCCAGGACGCCCTCGCGCTGATGGCGCAGCGCGGCTATCACCAGCTGGTGGTGACGCGCGAGGACCGCATCACCGGCATCGTGTCCGAACGAGACCTGTTTTCGCTGCAACGGGTGTCGATGCGCAACGTGCTGCAGTCGATCAAG
>JAOUJD010000232.1 GCA_029883565.1 Burkholderiaceae bacterium | reverse complement strand
CGATCGGCGTCGCCGGGTCAAAGCGGTGGATCTGGTAGAGGTCGACCCAGTCCATGCCGAGCCGCTTCAGGCTGGCATCGATGGCGGCGAAGATCCGCTTGCGCGAAAGCCCCTGCATGTTCGGCCGGGTCTGCGGCTTCTGCCCCGGCACGTTCATGCCCTTGAAACCGAGCTCGACCGGCATGAACACCTTGGTGGCGACGACGACCTCGTCGCGCTGCGCGTACTCGCGGACAAGTCGCCCGGTGATCTCCTCCGAGGCCCCCGCCGAGTACATGTCTGCCGTGTCGAAGACATTGATGCCGAGTTCGACGGCACGGCGCACGATGGGCCTCGCCTGTTCCTCGTCCAGGACCCAGGGCCGCCACTCGGGGGTTCCGAAGGTCATCATGCCGAGCGCAATGCGCGAGACCTTGAGCCCGCTCGCGCCGAGATTCACGTAGTCCATCGTCGTTTACTCCCCTCGTGAACCAGAAGATCGTGCGCCGGGCGCAGCCGCATCGCCCTGCGGACGGCACATGGCGCTGCTCGCCGTGTACCCCGCGGAATGACCGTGCGCCTCGTCCTTCAGGCGGTCCCGCGCTCCCCGGCCGCCGGCGGCTTGAACCAGTGCGCCTTCGGCACGACGACCGGAGCGTCCGGCTGGCTGAAGAAGTGCGGCGACATGATCTGCACGCCGTTTTCGTTGAACCGGTCCTGAATGCTTGCATGCAGCGCCGACAGGATGGGAATGCGCTGGTCGGCGCGGTCGATGTGCACGAACAATTCGTACTCTACGTAGAAGTCGGACAGCGCGCGCTGATAGACGTAGGGCGGTGGATCGCTGCGCACCGAGGGGGTCTGCTCGGCTGCCTGGATCAGCAGCGCGTGCACTTGCCGCCATGGCGCGTCGTAGCCGATGGTCACCCTGCTCGTCAGCAGCGTGCCATGCGTGCTCCCCAGCTTCGAGTAATTGTGGATCGGGCTGGCTACCAGCAGGGAGTTCGGGATCGTGATCTCCTCGTTGCGCACGTTGACCACCTTGGTGGCGAGCGTCGCCACTTCGCTGACCACGCCTTCAATGTCGTTGATGCGCACGAAATCACCGCGCCGCAACGCGCGCGAATACACCACCACCAGGCCGCTCATCGCCTGCGTGACCAGGCCGGTAGACCCGAGCGACAGCACCAGGCCGATCAGCACGGACAGCCCCTTGAATGCATCGCTGTTCGAGCCGGGGATGAAGGGATACGCGACGGCAATGCCCAGGCACCAGGCGACGATGGAAACGATCCGCCGCGTGGCACCGATTGTTTCCGGATGCAGGTACGGCAGGCCCAGCCTGCCCTTCTGCACGTTGTCGAACAGGTAGCCGACCACATCGATGATGGCGCGCGTGAACCCGAGCACGATCAACACCGTGACTATCCCGGGCAGGCCCGACAGGAAACCGCTGCCGATCCAGGCCAGCGTGTCGACGATGAACTTGCCCAGCTTCAGCCCGATCGGCTCGGTCAGCGGGAAGCGCGCGAGGACGTACGTCGCCCAGGCGTAGCCAAGCCCGAGCGCGGCAAGCCACTTGAAGACCTGGGCAGCGCGCACGAAGAAGCGCGCGACGAATTCCCTCGGCGTCGCCCTTCGATTGCCGGCCGCGATGGCGTCCCGCTTGCGTTCGAGCCAGCCGATACCGGTGCGCAACGCGCGAGTCACTCCCCACATCAGCGCGACCAGGATGCCTGTCGCGACGCCCGCCCTGATCAGACCGTCGAGCAGCAGGGGCCAGGACTTCGTGTCCTGCCAGGCCTTGCGGACTTCCTCCAGGTTCGCGACCGTCTGCCGCACCAACTCGGCGTGAGTCTGGTTACTCGTCGGATCAACGTCGCCCTCGAGGACTGAAAACAGCGGCCGGCTGCCGAGCAGGATCTGCACACCCCGCGTAGTACCCGCCTGGATCGACTCGGTACGGAACGGCAGGTGCATCTCGTGGGCCGGGATCTCGCGCAGCCGTTGCTCGATCCCCTCCAGGCGCATCGCGGGGGTCAGGCCGGCAATGGAAGCGCGCAGCGTGATCACGTCACGATTGAGAACCCGCAGCACAACCGGCGCGTCGGCGCGGTTCGCGTTGCCCGGCGCAGCCGATTGCGCCTGCGCCCCGCCTGCAAGGGCCACGCCGAGCACGAGCGCAAGCGCCAGCCCCACGTAGCCGCGTCGTGGTCCCCTCATGTCCGGTCTCGATCGTTGTGTAGACAGCCGCGATTGTGCCTCGCAGCGGATGCCTTGCGGAGGGGCTACGTCAGCCCGAGCAGCCGGCCGATGCGCGTGAGGTAATCGGCCCCGATGAAGGCGTCGGTCTCCAGTTCGTCGCCGAGGTCGTGCAGACGCGAGCGCAGGCCCTTCAGCCCCCGGCTGACGTCTTCTTCCGAGGGAGCGCCGGAGGCGAGCGCCACACGGAGCTGCTCAACCTCCGCCCGCAAGGTGTCGACGCTGGCGCCGCCCGTCCTGGCCCGCGCCAGGTCGCGCTCGAGCTGGTCGACAAGCTGTGCCACGGCGTCCAGGTCGACCGGGCGGCCGGGTGAGTTGGTCATAGCCTTCCTCCTGCCAAGTCGATTCAGTCTACGTGACCCCACGCGCTTGCCGCGCCCCCGGAACGTACGAGTCTTGCGATAAATTCAAGGCGGATGAATCTGCTCCACGAACCGGCGCCCTTCGGGCTGATGCTCCTCGGCTGGCTGATCACGCTACCCGCGCTCGGCCTGTCCCTCCTTGCCGTGCGCAGGCGGTTCCTGCCCTCGTCCCGGATGCAGCACGGCTGGCTGGCAGCAGTCGTGGCGACGTCATTCCTGTGGGAGCTGCATGTCCACTCGGCCGTCGGCCTCGACTTCGGCCTGCTCGGAGGAGCGCTGTTCGCACTGGTGTTCGGTGGCGCCCGCGCAACGCTCGGGCTGCTGGCCGCGCTCGCGCTGCACACGCTGCTGACCAACGGCTCGTGGATGAATTTCGGCCTCAACGGCACCCTGCTCGCGGTCGTGCCGGCCTGGACAGCCAGCGCCCTGCAACGCCTGATCGCGCGCTGGCTGCCGAAGAACCTCTTCGTGTTCATCCTCGGCAACGGGATGTTCGTTACGCTGGTCGTTACGGCGCTCGCCAGCGCCCTGCTGCTCGCTGCCGCCGCCACCCGCGCGCACCCGCCAGCCGGCGAACTCAGCGAACACCTTGCCTACTCCCTGCTGCTGGCATGGGGCGAGGCGCTGGTGTCGGGCATGATCTTTTCCGCGCTGGTCGTCTTCCTGCCCCAGGCCGTTCTCACCTACCGCCAGGACGCCTACCTGCCGCCACGCCGGCCATCCGCTTGATCCACGCCGGCACTGCCAGGTCGCGGGTCCCCGCCTTACACTGGTTGCCCTGTTCAGGAACCGCCATGCCCTCGACCCGCTCCGGCGCCCGACTGCTTGTCGATCAACTGCTGATCCAGGGCGTGAACCAGGCGTTCTGCGTCCCCGGCGAGAGCTACCTCGCGGTCCTCGACGCCCTTTACGAGGCGCGGGAGATGATCAAGCTGGTCGTGAACCGTCACGAATCGGCGGCGACCTTCATGGCCGACGCGTACGCCAAGCTGACCGGCCAGCCTGGGGTGGCCTTCGTCACCCGCGGCCCGGGCGCATCGAATGCCGCGGTGGGCATCCACACGTCCTTCCAGGACTCGACACCGGTGGTGGTGTTCGTCGGCCAGGTCGGCAACGAGTTCGCGGACCGCGAAGCCTTCCAGGAAGTGGACTACCGGCGCATGTTCGGCCAGATGACCAAATGGGTGGCGCAGATCGACCGTGCGGACCGCGTGCCCGAATTCGTCGCCCGGGCGTTCCAGACCGCCACCAGCGGCCGCCCCGGCCCGGTCGTGCTCGCCCTGCCCGAGGACATGCAGCTGCAGACGGTCACCGTGCCCGACGCGCTGTGCCACCAGCCGGTGAACGCCGCCCCGAGCGACATGCAGGTGGCGGCGTTGCGCCGGCTGCTGGGTCGCGCGCAGCGCCCGCTCCTGCTGCTCGGCGGATCCGGATGGACGTCCGCCGCCTGCGACAACATCAAGCGCTTCGCCGAAGCCAATTACCTGCCGGTGGCCTGTGCGTTCCGCTTCCAGGACCTGTTCGACAACCGCCACCCGAACTACATCGGCGACGTCGGCATCGGCATCAACCCCAAGCTCGCCCAGCGCATCAGGGACGCCGACCTGGTCGTTGCCGTCGGCGCGCGGCTGGGTGAAATGACGACGTCCGGCTACACGCTGCTCGCCGTGCCCGTGCCCTCGCAGTCCCTGGTACACGTGCACGCAGGCGTCGAGGAACTCGGCCGCGTCTACCAGTCGCAGTTGATGATCAACGCCGGCATGCCGCAGTTCGCGTCGCGCCTGGCGATGATGGTGCCGATCGAGGAACCGCCCTGGCGCGAATCGGTGGCGCA
>JAOUJD010000030.1 GCA_029883565.1 Burkholderiaceae bacterium | reverse complement strand
ACGCGATCAACTCCACGCCCCTGCTCTCGCCAGGCGGCAGGGACGCGGACTATAAGACAAAGGCCCCCGGACGCAATGCTCGGTTGACGAACGGATACCGGCCCTTTTCGTCGATCACCCGGCCCCCGCGCGCTCAGCGTGGCGCCGCGCCCGGCGCGGTCGTCGCCGGAGCGGTCGTCGTCGCGGGCGTCGTCGGAGCAGGCGTCGCCGGTGGTGGCAGGCCGGCGCTGTCGCGCCGCCGCTGCACTTCCTCGGCGCTGCCGTAGTCGAACACCTTGACCACCTGGCGAACTCCGGCAACGCGGCTGGCGACGTGCGCGGCGACCTCACCTTCCTTCTCGGTCACGAAACCCAGCAGGTAGACGACGCCGCGCTCGGTGACGATGTCGACGGAGTTGAAGGCGATCTGCTTGGTGTTGACGAACGCAGCCCTGACCTTTGCTCCGAGCCCGGTGTCGTTGGTCCGCTGCCCGAAGCTGGACGGCGGGGCCACGGTCAGTTCGTTCACCACGGCGCGCACGTTCGCCGAGCGCGCGGCCACCTCGCCCGCCTGGGCCTTGACCTGCTCGTTCGGCACCTCGCCGGTCAGCAGGATCTTGCGCTCGAAGCTGTTGACGCTGATATGGACGTCCAGTCCCTTCAGCGCGGCGCTCAGTTCATTGCTCACGCGCAGGTGCATGGTCGTGTCGTCCACCTGGGCGCCGGTGGTGCGCCGGTCCGTCGCGACCAGCGCAGTGCCGCCGACGATGGCGCCGACGACCAGCGGCGCGCATGCGGAGAGGGCAGCAGATGCGGCGAGGGCTGCCGCGAGGACGGGTATTGCCAACTTCATGTGATCTCCTTACTTCGCGAATGCATCGCGGATCCAGTCGATTGTGCCATCACCGCTCAATGTGACGACATCGAAGCGGCATGCGGGCCAGCGCTCGCCGTAGTGTTCGAGGAGCCAGCGCTCGGCCGCGCGCGCCAGGCGCTTCTGCTTGAACCTGTCGACGCTGGCGGGCGCCCCGCCGAAACGCGTGCCCGTGCGCATCCTGACCTCGACGAACACGACCAGGTCGCGATCCTGCACGACGAGGTCGAGTTCGCCCTCCCGGTAACGCGCATTGCGAGCCAGCAGTCGGCAACCTGCCGCCGTCATATGCCGCGCCGCCGCGTCTTCCGCCGCGGCGCCGGCCCGCTGCTTCGGCGTCCGCACGCCCGTCGCGCGCGTCGGCGTCCCGCGCGTCGGCATCAGCGCTGGGTCCCCTCGCGCTCGATCACGCCGTTTCGGTAGATCGCAAGCGCGGGCGTGCGTTCGACCCGCGGCCCCGCGCGGCGGTCCACCGATAGCCGGCCGGTCATCCCGTCGAGCACGAACTGCGTTTCGCCAGCGCTCCACCGGATCGCCACGCGATAGGCGTCGACTCCAAGCGCGAACAGCCGCGCAAGGTCCCGCGAAAGCGGAGTGACGGGCAGCGGCGAACCGGCCGGACCGGTGCTGTCGGTCCGCAGCAGCCATGGCATGTCGACAAAGCGGACGCCGTCGAGATCGTGCGCCAGCGCTGCAGCCTCGGGCGATGTTGCGCTGTCGCCCGCGTTGAGGAGCGAAGTGCCGAACGCCAGTATCGAGCGCGGGATGCGCGCGCGTATCAGCGCCACTTCGCGTGCATCAAGCGCGAGGAACACCGCTTCATGGCGATCGGGATCGAAGCGCTGCGCGAGGCGTTCGGCCGGCTCGGTCGCGGTCTCGAGCAGCAGCGGCGGTTCACCCGCGGCCCGCAGCGCGCTCATATAGGCCTGCGCGATCCGGCGCTCCAGCGTGCCCGGGCCTGAAAGCACGACGAAACGCGGTGCGGCGCCGGGTGCGCGCCGGATCCCGACGAATTCACCCAGAGCGACGCGCACGAGATACTGGGCCTCGGACTCCGCCGACAGCCCCAGCGCGATCATGTTCGGCGGCGCCGCCGCGTCCCGCTCCGGGTAGTTGAGCGCGACGACAGGTACCCCGGCGCCACCGCCGTCGACCAGCGCATTGACCGACGCGCGCGGCAGGGGACCCACCACGATCTTCACTCCGCGCTGACGCGCACCGTTCACCGCGGACCGCAATTGCGCGGGATCGTCATCGACCTCGAGCACCTGGATGCCGATCGGCCTCGCGCTCGCCTGGTCCGCGGCGAAGAAACCCTGGCGCAGCGCCTCGGCGGCCTCGGCAAAGACGGTTTGCTGGCTCGGCAAGAGCAACGCGACGGGTGGACCCTGCGGCTCGGGCAAGCCCTGCATCGGAGCCGGCGCCTGCGCCGATGCGCCGCATGCGACACTTGCCAGCAGCAGCGCGGCGACGAGACGCCGGGCGCAGGCAACGGTGGTCGTGCGGATCATGAGCGAGCGGGCGGACAAGGGACAGGATAGGCTGTTCGACGCATCCGGCGTCATCGAGCAGGAAGTGCCCGCGCGCTCATTGTATGTAGTCGCGCTGCCGATCGGCAATGCAGCCGACATCACGCTGCGTGCGCTCTGGCTGCTCTCCCGCATGGACGTGATCGCCGCCGAGGATACGCGCGTGACGCGGCCTCTGCTCGCGCGCTTCGGCATCGATACGCCGCTCGTGCCGGCCCATCAGCACAACGAGAACCAGGCCGCGCAGCGCCTGGTCGAGCGACTGGCACGAGGTGAACGCATCGCGCTGGTCACCGACGCGGGCACGCCGGGCGTGTCGGACCCGGGTGCGCGGGTGGTGCGCGCGGTGCTCGATGCCGGGTTCCGCGTGGTTCCGGTACCGGGTGCCAGCAGCGCGGTTGCGGCGGTCTCGGCGGCGGGCCTCGCACCCGGCCCGTTCCGCTTCGTGGGGTTCCTGCCTACGGGCCGCTCGGATCGCGAACGCACTCTGCGCGAGCTCGCCGCCGCTGGGACCCCCTTCGTCCTGTTCGAAGCGCCCCACCGCGTGCGCGAACTACTGGCACTGATGTCCGAGGTGCTTGCGCCGGCGCGCCGGGTCGTCATCGCGCGCGAACTCACCAAGAAGTTCGAGACGATCGAGGTTCACACGGCGGGCGAACTGGCGACGATCGCACCCGACGAGCGGGGCGAATACGTCGTGCTGATCGATTCCGCCGGCGAAGAAAGCGCCGACACCGACGCCGACACGCGCCGCTGGCTCGAGGTGCTGCTGCAGGAATTGCCGCCGGCGCGCGCTGCTGCGCTGGCCGCAAAGGCGAGCGGACGCCCTCGCGACGAGTTGTACCGATTGGCGCTGCTGTTGAAGCCCGGCCGCTAGCGCAGCAGCGGGATCGTCGGCTGGCCGAGCAGGCGTTCGAGTTGCTGCGCCAGCGCCTGCGCGGACGCCCGGTCCGGCAGAAACCCGACGAGCACGCGGAACAGTCCATCATCCCGCTCGACCCGCGTTTCGCGCTGACCGGCTGCAAGCCCCCCCTCGGACAGACCGAGGACGCCGGCAACCCTCGACGCGAACGCCTCCGCGTTGGATTGCTGCGAGAACGCGCCGACCTGGACTGACCAGCGCGGCGCGTTCGACGCCGGCTCTGATGTGGACGCAGGCTGGGCGATGACTGGCGCGCCGCCAGAGCCGGGACCCGCAGCCGCCACTCCGTCCGCCGAGGCCGCGACTCCGCCGTTCACGCCGAGCGCCGCGGAGCCGTTGCCCGATGCCACCGCGGGCGCGGCGGGCGCACCGCGCGCCGCCTGCGGCGCCGAGGTGCGCCATTCGCCCGAGGCGATCTGTGCGAACGTCAGCCGCTCGATCTCGACCTCGCCAGTCCCGCTGCCCGTGATGCCGAGCCTGGTTGCCGCGGCGTAGGACAGGTCGATGACCCGATCGCCCTTGAATGGGCCACGGTCGTTGACGCGCACGATGACGCTGCTGCCGTTTCTCAGGTTGGAGACGCGAGCGTAGCTTGGGATCGGCAGCGTCGGATGTGCCGCGGTCATCGCGAACATGTCGTAGATTTCTCCGCTCGCCGTCCGGTTGCCGTGAAACTGCCGGCCATACCAGGAGGCGACGCCGCGCTGGCGGAACGGCACGTCCGCTGTCAGCGGCGCGAAGCTGCGTCCCAGTGCGGTGTAGGGGCGATTGGCGCGCGCGAGCAATGGCTCCACGCGCGGTGTCGCGTCCGGCGTCTCCGCCAGGTCCGCCGGCGCACGGTCCGGCGGTCCGTCACCCTGGTAGTAGCCGCCGCGCTTGGGAGCGGGAGCGCTGCTGCACGCCGCCAATGCGATCGCGCAGAAAGCAGGGGTCAGGCGTCGATTCAGCGCGCGCAGCGATGCGGCGACGCAAGCGGTCACGACTGCACGAGCTTGCGGTTGGCGGCGATGGCCATCAGCAGGCCGCATGCCATGCCCAGCGTAACGAGCGCGGTTCCGCCGTAGCTGATGAACGGCAACGGGACACCCACCACCGGCAGGATCCCGCTGACCATCCCCATGTTCACGAACGCGTACGTGAACATGATCATCCCGATCGACGCGGCCAGCAGGCGCGCGAACATCGTCGGTGCGTTGATCGCGATGGCGAACGCGCGCACGACCAATGCGAAGAACAGGACCACCAGCACGATGTTGCCGATGAGGCCGAACTCCTCGGAAAACACGGCGAAAATGAAGTCGCTCGTGCGCTCCGGGATGAATTCCAGGTGCGTCTGCGTGCCCTGCATCCACCCTTTCCCGAACGCGCCGCCCGATCCGATGGCGATCATCGCCTGGATCGTGTGGAACCCCTTGCCGAGCGGGTCGGTCGAGGGGTCGATCAGGGTAAGGATGCGCTCCCTCTGGTAATCGTGCATCAGGGTCCACGCCGCCGGCAGCATGGCGAGGCCGCCGAGAACCATCGCCACCAGCCATTTCCACGGCAGGCCCGCGAAGAAGATCACGAAGAAGCCGGCGCCGAGGACGAGCAGCGCGGTTCCCAGGTCCGGCTGCTTGACGATCAGCCCGACGGGCACCAGCACCAGCAGCGCTGCGACGGCGAAGTCGAACGTGCGCAGGACCCCCTCGCGCCGATGGAAGTACCACGCGAGCATCATCGGCAGCCCGAGCTTCATGATCTCGGAGGGCTGGATCCGCCCGACGCCGATATCGAGCCAGCGCGTGGCGCCCTTCACCGTGACGCCCTTCAGCGCGGTCGCGATCAGCAGGGCGACACCGATCGCATAGACCGGCACCGCGAGACGCATCAGGACCTGCGGCGACACGTTGGCAGCAATGAACAGCACTCCCAGCGCGATCGCGAAATTGCGCGCCTGGTCCGTGACGCGCCAAGGGAAGTCGTTGCCGGCCGAGTACAGGGTCACCAGTCCGATCACTGCCAGGCTGCCGACGATCGCAAGCAGCGCGGGGTCGAACACGCTTACGTACGGCCGCATCAGGCGGCCGAGTCGGTCGAATACGCCGACGTTGTTCACTGCGCGGCCCTCGCGGCCGAGCGTCCGGTCGGCTCCTCGTCGGGGCCTTCGCTCGCGGGTGCAGTGGGAACCTTGCCGAGCAGGTAGTAATCGAGCACCTGGCGTGCGATTGGCGCCGCCGCGCGCGCCCCGAAGCCGCCGTTCTCCACCAGGATCGCCATCGCGATCTTCGGGTCGTCCGCCGGGGCGAATGCGATGAATAGCGAATGGTCGCGGTGACGCTCCGCCACACGGCTCTCGTTGTACTTCTCGCCCTGCTTGATCCCGACCACCTGTGCCGTGCCGGTCTTGCCGGCCACGCGGTACGGCACGCCCTGGAACGCGGAGCGGCCGGTGCCGCTGATGTTGACGTCCACCATGGCGTCACGCACGAACCGCATGTGCTCCGGCTTGACGGCGATCTGGTAGCTCTTGTCGCGCACCGTCAGGCGCCGTTCGCCGCTGACGGGATCCTCGATCGCCTTCACGAGGTGCGGCTTCATCACCACGCCGTTGTTCGCCAGGTTGGCGGTGGCGTGCGCGAGTTGCAGCAGCGTGAACGCGTTGTAGCCCTGGCCGATCCCGACGGAAATCGTCTCTCCTGGAAACCACTTCTGCTTGAAACGCCTTTCCTTCCATGCGGTCGACGGCAGGATGCCGGTCTGCTCGCCTTCGACGTCGATGCCGGTGATCTGCCCGAATCCCCAGGGCTTCATGAAATCGTGGATGACGTCGACACCGAGGTCGTTTGCAAGCTGGTAGTAGTAGATGTCGCTCGACTTGACGATCGACTTGTGCATGTCGACCGGGCCGAGCGGTACCTTGTTGGAGTCGCGGAACACGCGGTTGCCGAAGACGAAGGTGCCGTTGTCCTGGATCACCTGCTCCGGCCTCCGCTTTCCCGTTTCCAGGGCCGCGAGCGCCAGGAACGGCTTGTAGGTCGAACCGATCGGATAGGTGCCCCGCAGGGCACGGTTCAGCAGCGGCTTGTCCGGGTCGTTGTTCAGTTCGTCCCAGGCTTTGGGGTCGATGCCGTCGACGAAGGCGTTCGGGTCGAAGGTAGGCTTCGAGACGAACGCGAGGACGTCGCCAGTCGCCGGCTCGATCGCGATCAGCGCACCGCGCCGGTCACCGAACGCGCGCTCGACGATCTTCTGCAGCTCGATATCCACTGAGAGCACGAGGTTGTTGCCGGGCGACGAAGGCGTGCGCGACAGCGTGCGGACTGCGCGTCCGCCCGCCGTGATCTCGACTTCCTCGACCCCGGGCGTGCCGTGCAGCTCCGCCTCGTAGCTCTGCTCGACGCCGACCTTGCCGATGTGGTCGGTGCCGTTGTACGCGGCCGGGTCGCCGAGCTTCTCGATGCGCTCCAGATCGCGCGGCGAAATGCGGCCGATGTACCCGATCATGTGCGACCCGATCTCTCCCAGCGGGTAGTCGCGGAACAACCGGGCGCGCAGTTCGACCCCCGGGAAACGAAAGCGGTTCGCGGTGAAGCGCGCGACGTCCTGGTCCGACAGGCGCGTGCGGATCGGCACCGAGTCGAAGCGCTTGGTGTCTTCGAGCAGCTTCCTGAAGCGGCGGCGGTCGCGCGGCTGAATGTCGACCACCGCAGCCAACTCGTCGATCGTCTGCTCGAGGTTGTCGACTTTCGCCGGCGTGATCTCGAGCGTGTATGCGGAGTAGTTGCGGGCGATGATGGCGCCGTTGCGGTCCTTGATCAGGCCGCGGTTGGGCGCCACCGGCAGCACCGCGATGCGGTTGAGCTCCGCCTGCTCCAGGTAGGTCTCGTGCTTGATCACCTGCAGCCACGCAAAACGGGCCAGCAGAATGGCAAACGCCGACACCACGAAGACGCTCGCCACGAGGACGCGCGCGCGGAAGTGCTGCACCTCCCGCTCGGGATTGCGCATCGCGGCGGAGCGCGACCCGAACGTCAGTTCGTGGGCGCGGCGACGGCGGAACCAGCGCCTACCCATGCATGACGCGAGCGACGCGAACGGGGCGATGCTTGGCGCCGCGGGGGCGCGGTGATCGAATCGGCAACATGGAGCGGCTGGGGCGCCGGCAGGCGCCAAGTAAAGCTGGGGAATTATAGGAGCGGAGGCGCGCTTTCCCGCCATGAGAAAAGAGCGGGATATGGCCGCCCGAGGCACCCTCGCCACGGAAGGGCCCTGGCCCGTCGTATCCCCTGACCGCGTTGCCCTGTTGATCGAGCGCAGGCGCCGCCGGCCGAGCCGAGCGGATACTGCCTACCGTATGAATCCCCCAGGGCTTCCAGTACGTTTCGGCCGCGACCGGCCGACCGAGCCTCGCCTGCTGCGCGAGCTCGCGACAATCGAAGCGATGACCCGGATCTACTGCGCTGATCACCACGGGTCCTCCGCGCCCTGCGAGGAGTGCCGGACGCTGATCGCATACGCCTCGAAACGCCTCGCCGTCTGTCCGTTTGGCGCGGAAAAGCCGGTCTGCGCAAAGTGCCAGGTGCACTGCTATGGGAGGGCGATGCGGGACAAGGTCCGCGACATCATGCGTTACGCGGGCCCGCGGATGATGTGGCGGCATCCCTGGCTCGCGCTCGCGCATGTGCTCGACAAGCGCTACGTCGCGCCGCCCAGACCGAAAGCGCCAGCGCGGCGCCCCGCCGCCCGGAAAGGCCCTGCAGCGGACGCGTCGGCCGGTCCCGAATCGCCCTGAGGTTGTCGCGCGGCGACCGGCGCAAGACGCGTGGGCCGGGGAGCGAGGATTCCGTGACTCGCGCGCCCTGCCTCCGTTGACTTTCGGCAATACGGCTGGCCAGCCAGCAGCCAAGGTGGAAAGGGGCGGTTCATGCCCTGACTATGGCTTCCATCGGACTCCGCTTGATCGCTTTGCTCGCACTGGCAGCACTCCTGTCCGGGTGCGCGGAACTGCTGCCGAAGTCCCGCGTCGAAACCGAAGCGGCCTGGGCGTCATTCGATCAGGCCCGCGCCGCGATCCAGAGGATCGAGCCGTACAAGACGACGCGGTCCGACATGAAGGCGCTCGGGATCGGCATCGACCGCGACGCCACGATCACCCTGCTCAGCCATGTCGACATCGCGATCCGCTTCCCCATCGGCGGGGTCCTGAAGGAAGACGAAGTCGACCGCGGCATCCGCGATTGCATGAAGGCGGGGAAGGCGTGCAACGCCTACCAGATCAACGTCAAGCGCAACTATCGGGATCGCATCGGCAATTTCTGGCTCGACGCGTTGCGTTTCAGGCGCGAAACCGACGTGACCGGATGGAGCTTCAACGCGCTGATCATCTTCGTCGACGACCTCGCGGTGTACGCCGTGTACGGCGGACAGCCGGCGGTGCATGAAGTCGAAGTGGACCGCAATCCGCTTGGCCCGCTGCAAGGCTGGGGCGACGCCGTGGGATCGAGAATCATCCCCTAGGCCGACCCTAGAGCGGCCGCGTGTCGTCCCGCTCCGTCGGCCGGCGCTGCGGCGCCAGCAACACCCAGGAGATGACGGGCCACAAGGCGGCGCCGACACCGCTCTCGGCGAAGTAGAGCCAGCCCGGCCATTCGCCTCCGACCCACATGCGCACGGCGAGCGACGCGCACTGCGCGACCAGCAGCAGCGGCAGCACGTGCAGCGCCTGCGCGCCAACCGGAAACCACGTCAGGCGCCGGTGCAGCGTGATGGCGCCGTACGAAATGAGCGTGTAACCAAGCGCGTGCTCGCCGAACAGCGCGCCGTTGTGCACGTCCATCAGCAGCCCGAACACGAAGGCGGCACCGATTCCGACGCGGCGCGGCTGGTGCACATTCCAGAACAGCAACGCCAGCGCGAGCAGGTCGGGCACCAGCGGCGTCGCGCCCCACGGGAAAAGGTTGAGCAGCAGTGCAACGATCAACGAACCCCAGATGAACAGCGGGTTCGCAGGCCGCAGAAGGTAATGCGGGCGCTGCCCGACGCGCGTACCGGAAAGGTCGCGCGGCCGGTTGCCGCGCAGCGCGAACGTGTCGCGCAACCAGCCGCGCATCCCTGCGAAGCCCCATCTCATCGGCGCCCTCCCTTGCGGGGCGCGGCATCGGACGGACCCGGCGCCGCGGGGGCGCGAGTCGGCTCGCTGAGCAGGACGAGCAGGTACCGGTGGCTCTCGACACCCGCGACCGGCATCATCACCACGCGCGCGAACTGGTCCGAAGTCGCTCGCTCGATGCGCTCGACGCGCGCGACGGCGAGCCCCGGCGGATAGACACCGTCCAGCCCCGACGTGATCGCCACGTCGTCCTTCACGAGATCGGCATTCGGCGCCATGAAACGCAGGTCGAGCGTGCCGGGGTCGGCGCCGCCGAAGGCGACGCCCCGCAATCCGTTGCGCAGGATCTGCACCGGGATGCTCTGGTCCTTGTCGGTCAGCAGCGTGACCTCGGACGTATCGCGAAACACCCGCGTCACCTGGCCGACCACGCCGACTTCGTCGATCACCGGGCTGCCCGCGCGCACGCCGTCGTTCGAGCCGGCATGCAGGACGATCTTGCGCGAAAAACGGTCGCGCGTCTCATAGAGGACAGCGGCCATCATCGACTGCCCGGAAATCCGGGATCGCGCACCCAGCAGCTTGCGCAGGCGTTCGTTCTCGGCGGCGAGGTCGCGGGCCTGTTGCAGCGCCTCGGCATTCGCCAGCTCACGCTGCTTCAGGGCCTCGTTCTCGCGCTGCAGCGCCGCGGTCGTCGCGAAGTACTCGCCCACCGCATCCGCCGCACGCCGCGGAAGCAGCAGCACCTGCTGCACCGGGTAGAGCACGACGCCGACCCCGACCCGCACTGTCTCCAGCACGCGGATCCTCGCGTCGATGACGATCAGCGCGATGGCCAGGAAGGAGAAGAAAGCGAGCCGCGCGCGCGCGGAGACCCCTTGATTGAAGAGCGGTGGCGGGCCGTATTCCATTACCGCCGCACGCCAGGGCACGCGCCCGCCACCGCCCGCGCGGACGGCAGAAGACCGGTGGCGGAGCCGCCCGGTCTTCCTGGGTTCAACAACGAGAGGAACACGACGAGCCGGTCCGTCGTCGTGTGGGGATCAACCGGTCGCGAAGATGGTGCCGAGCTTGTCCATGCGCTCGAGTGCGATGCCGCAGCCGCGCACGACGCACGTGAGCGGCTCTTCGGCCACGACGACCGGCAGCCCGGTCTCCTCCATCAGCAAGCGGTCGAGGTCGCGCAGCAGTGCGCCGCCGCCGGTGAGCATCATGCCGCGGTCGGCGATGTCGGCGCCGAGCTCAGGCGGAGTCTGCTCGAGCGCGATCTTCACGCTGGAGACGATCTGGTTCAGCGGATCGGTCAGCGCCTCCAGGATCTCGTTGCTCGAGATCGTGAAGCTGCGCGGGATGCCCTCGGACAGGTTGCGGCCCTTGACTTCCATCTCGCGCACTTCCGAACCCGGGAATGCGGAGCCGATTTCCTTCTTGATCAACTCCGCCGTCGGTTCGCCGATCAGCATGCCGTAGTTGCGACGGATGTAGTTGATGATGGCCTCGTCGAACTTGTCGCCGCCGACCCGCACGCTGCCCTTGTAGACCATGCCGCCGAGCGAGATCACTCCGACCTCGGTCGTTCCGCCGCCGATGTCGACCACCATCGAGCCCGACGCTTCGGACACCGGAAGCCCGGAACCGATCGCCGCCGCCATCGGCTCCTCGATGAGGAACACCTGGGAAGCGCCGGCTGCCTCGGCCGATTCCTTGATCGCACGGCGCTCGACCTGCGTGGAGCCGCACGGCACGCAGATGATGATGCGCGGGTTCGGCGCGAACAGGCTCGACGGGTGCACCATCTTGATGAACTGCTTGAGCATCTGCTCGGTCACGGTGAAGTCGGCAATCACGCCGTCCTTCATCGGGCGGATCGCCTCGATATTTCCGGGGACCTTGCCGAGCATCTGCTTGGCTTCCTTGCCCACGGCCTGGATCGTGCGCTTGCCGTTGGGTCCGCCTTCCTGGCGAATCGCGACGACCGATGGCTCGTCGAGCACGATGCCCTTGCCACGCACGTAGATCAGCGTGTTGGCCGTGCCCAGGTCGATCGCCAGGTCGTTGGAGAAATAGCTTCGGAGAAAACCGAACATGAACCGCCTTCTTTTGCCCGTTAGCGAGCTGCGCTGCTGCCCGTCACGCGCCTCCTGGGGCGCGCCCTTCTCCCAGTGGAGCGCAGAGTCTGGAAAGAAGGCGCGATGATAAACTAATCAATCGCGTGAGAAGCGCTTCAACCGTTTGTTTTGGCTCGGAGTTCCAGGGATTTCCCAGTCCCTCCCGCCTTGATGGCACTCGATCTCGACCAGGTCCGCCGCATCGCCCACCTCGCCCGGATCGAGATCACGGACGACGAGGCGCAGCGCACGCTCGACCAGCTGTCCGACATCTTCGCGATGATCGAGCGGATGCGCGCGGTCGACACGACCGGCATCGAACCAATGGCCCATCCGCTTGGCGGCCACCAGAGGCTGCGTGACGACGCGATCACCGAGCCGGACCAGCGCACCCTCAACCTTGCCAACGCCCCCGAGCAGCAGGACGGACTCTTCCTGGTCCCGCGGGTGATCGAGTAGCCATGGCGGACCTGGCGCATGCCTCGCTGGCCGAGCTGGCGCGCGCCCTCGCGGCGCGGGAAGTATCCGCCGTCGAGCTGGCGCGCCTCTACCTCGCGCGGATCGAAAGCCGGCGCGACCTGAATGCCTTCCTCGACGTGCGGCCGGAGGTCACCCTGGCCCAGGCGGCGGCCGCCGACGCCCGGCGCGCCCGGGGCGAGGCCGGGTCGCTGACGGGCGTGCCGATCGCCCACAAGGACATCTTCGTCACCCGGGACTTCTGCTCGACCGCGTCCAGCCGGATTCTCGAGGGCTACATGAGCCCGTTCGACGCGACCGTCGTCGACAACCTGGGCCGGGCCGGCATGGTGACCCTGGGCAAGCTCAACTGCGACGAATTCGCAATGGGCTCGAGCAACGAGAACAGCGCGTACGGCGTCGTCCTGAATCCCTGGGACCCGAAGGCCGTGCCCGGCGGGTCCTCGGGTGGCTCGTCGGCGGCGGTGGCCGCACGGCTGGCGCCGGTGGCCACGGCGACGGACACCGGGGGCTCGATCCGGGAACCGGCCGCTTTCACGGGAATCACCGGGACCAAGCCCACCTACGGCCGCCCTTCGCGCTGGGGAATGATCGCGTTCGCCTCCAGCCTCGACACCGCGGGACTGATGACGCAGTCGGCCGAAGATGCTGCGCTGGTGTTCAACTCCATGCTGGGGTTCGACCCGAAGGATTCGACCAGCGTCGACCGTCCCGCCGAGGACTACACCCGGCACCTCGGGACCGGCGTCAAGGGCCTGCGGATCGGCGTCCCGAAGGAATTCTTCGGCGCAGGCCTGCAGGCCGACGTCGAAGCGGCCGTCCGCGCGGCGCTCGACGAATACCGCCGACTGGGGGCGGAACTGGTCGACATCTCGCTGCCCAACGCCGAGCTCGGCATCCCCGTGTACTACGTGCTCGCGCCGGCCGAGTGCTCGAGCAACCTGTCGCGCTTCGACGGCGTGCGCTACGGCCACCGGGCCGAGCACTACCGCGACCTGACTGACATGATCAAGAAGTCGCGCGCCGAGGGGTTCGGTCCCGAGCCGAAGCGCCGGATCCTGATCGGCACCTACGTGCTCTCCCACGGCTACTACGACGCCTATTACATCAAGGCACAGCAGGTCCGGCGCCTGATCGCCGACGAGTTCCAGAGTGCCTTCCGGCAATGCGACGTGATCGCGGGGCCGGTCACAACGAGCGTCGCCTTCGGGTTCGGCGAAAAGGCGGCTGACCCGGTGTCCATGTACATGGCCGACCTGTACACGGTGCCCGGCAGCCTTGCCGGCGTGCCGTCGATGAGCATTCCGTGCGGATTCGGCGCCGGCCCGGTCAACGGCGGGCGCCCGGTCGGGCTCCAGCTGATCGCGAATTACTTCGAAGAGGCCCGCATGCTCGGGGTGGCGCACGCGTACCAGCAGGCGACGGACTGGCATCGCCGCCTGCCGCAGGGCGTTTGACCGTGTCGACCCGGCTTCTCGAGGCGAATCAGCAGCAGGTCGCGAACGCGGCTGACCCCGCCGAACGGGCGCGGCTCCTGCAGGATCGGGCGATCCTGCAGGCAAGGCTCGGGCGGACGGACGAAGCCTTGCGCACCCTCGACCTCGCCGAGCAGGACGCTCCGGCGGACCTGCCGGCGGCTCTTGCGCTGCGCTTCGCCTATGCGCGCGCCATCGCCCGCTATTTCGGCAAGCACTTCACCGAAGCGCGCGAACAGATGAGCGACGTTCTCGACCGCGCGCGCGCCCTCGGCGACCCCGCGCTCGGCACCGAATGCGAATCGGCCCTTGCGCTCTTCCTGCAGCGCGAAGGCGACGTGCGGGGCGCCGCGCTTCACGCGCGCTCGGTCCTCGGCACCGAGGGCAGTTCGCTCGAATCGAGGTATCGCGCCACCCTTGCGCTTGCGTCGCTGCACCAGGACGCGCGCGACTACGGGGAGGCGGTGCGCCTGTACCGCGAAACGCAGGACGTCGTGCGCGCGCTCGGCGACGAGATCGCGATGGCGAGCTGGATGGGACGATCGGCCCTGTCGCAGGCGGCGCATGCGCGCCAGGCCGCCGCCAGCGGCGAACTGGACGCGCGGACGCTGAAGGACGCGGTCGATGCCCTCGAGAGCAGCATCGCCTATTCCGAGCAGCTGCAGGACGCTCCCGACATGGCCCTGAGCCGGCTGCTCCTCGCCGAAATGCGCGTGCTGCAGAAGCGCTACCGGGATGCGCTGGCGCTGTACGACACCCAGCTGCCGATCGCCGAGGGCGACGGGTTCCTGCACGAGGTGACGGCAGCGATGGCGGATCGCGCGCACTGCCTGCTGAAGCTCGGCGACGCGGATGGCGCGTACAGCCAGGCTGCTGTCGCGCTGCAGCGGCTGGACCAGAGCACCCCGGCCGACATCCGGGCGATCGTGCACGAGAACATGGCGGCCGCCCTGCAGCAGGCCGGACACGCCGTCGAAGCCGAGCAGCACCGGGTGCTTTCCCGGATGGCCTGGGAAACATACGCGCACGAACAGCGCGAGGCGCGGCGCCTGCTGCGCGAGAATCCGACCGAAACCTTGCACTAGGAACCGGCAATGCAGTGGGAAGTCGTGATCGGGCTTGAAACGCATGCGCAGCTGACGACGGCGAGCAAGATCTTCTCCGGCTCGTCGACGGCCTTCGGCGCCGAGCCGAACTCGCAGGCATGCGCTCTCGACCTGGCGCTTCCCGGCACCCTGCCGGTGCTGAACCGCGGCGCCGTATCGCGCGCGATCCAGTTCGGGCTGGCGATCGGCGCGACGATCGCGCCACGCAGCATCTTCGCCCGCAAGAACTACTTCTACCCCGACTTGCCGAAGGGCTACCAGATCAGCCAGTACGAGATCCCCGTCGTGCAGGGCGGCACGCTGTCGTTCGTCGTGCAGCCGCGGCAGGGCGAGCCGTACATGAAGACCGTCAGGATGACGCGCGCGCACCTCGAGGAGGATGCGGGCAAGTCGCTGCACGAGGACTTCCACGGCATGTCGGGCATCGACCTGAACCGGGCCGGCGTACCGCTGCTCGAGATCGTGTCGGAACCGGACCTGCGCTCGGCCGTCGAAGCGGTCTCCTACGCAAAGGCTCTGCACGCCCTGGTCGTGTGGCTGGGCGTCTGCGACGGCAACATGCAGGAGGGCAGCTTCCGCTGCGACGCCAATGTCTCGGTGCGTCCGGTCGGCGAAGCGAAGCTCGGCACGCGGTGCGAGATCAAGAATCTGAACAGCTTCCGCTTCCTCGAGAAGGCGATCGAGTTCGAGGTGCGGCGCCAGATCGAGCTGATCGAGGATGGCGGCGCCGTCGTGCAGGAAACGCGGCTGTACGACCCGGACCGCGACGAGACCCGGCCGATGCGAAGCAAGGAAGACGCGATGGACTATCGCTACTTCCCCGACCCCGACCTGCTGCCGCTCGCGATTTCCCCCGAGTGGATCGAGCGCGCGAAGGCCGAGATGCCTGAACTGCCGGGCGCGATGCGCGAGCGCTTCGTGCGGGAGTACGGGTTGGGCGAGTACGACGCGCAGACGCTGACGGCGTCGAAGGCGCTGGCGCGCTACTTCGAGTCCGTCGCGCAGCAGGCGCCCGACCCGAAGGCCGCGGCGAACTGGACGCTCGGCGAATTCTCGGCGGCGCTCAATGCGTCAGGCCTGCCGGTCGAGCAGGCCCCCGTCTCGCCCCCGCAGCTGGCAACGCTGCTCGCACGGATGGCCGACGGCACCATCAACGGCAAGACCGCCAAGGACGTCTTCGCGGCACTGTGGGCGCGTGAGGGCGACAGCGTGGACGCCATCATCGATGCGCGCGGGCTCAAGCAGATCAGCGACAGCAGCGCGATCGAGAAGATCGTCGACGAGGTGCTCGCAGCGAACCCGAAGTCGGTCGAGGAGTTCCGCGCGGGCAAGGACAGGGCCTTCAACGCCCTCGTCGGCCAGGCGATGAAGGCGACCAAGGGCAAGGCGAATCCCCAGCAGGTGAACGAGATCCTGCGCCGGAAGCTCGGTGCCGCCTAGCGCAGGCGGCCTTCCCGATCCAATGAAAACGGCCCGCACCAGGCGGGCCGTTCCGTCTGCCGGGCGCTCGGAGAATCAGGGCCCGATGGTCGACAGCGTCGGGTCCCAGGTGGCGTCCGCGGTGCCCGCGCCGATGTTCTTCGTCTGGGTCACGTAACCTGCCGCGCTCGCCTCCAGCGTGTAGCTGAAATCAGCCGGCGGGCTGGCGGGGGACGCGAAGCTGAGCGGCAGCGTTGCCGAATACGCCGCGAACAGGGGCGATGCCGTCGGCAATGTCAGCAGGTAGGTCCCGTCACCTCCATCGACATTGGTCGTCGCAACCTCGATCTTGGGCACGGGGCCGACCGCCTGCAGTGCCCGCACGGCCCCAGTGTCGATGGCGCCGGCCGGCCCAAGCGTGCCGCGGGCGAGCCGCGAAGGCGTCGTGGCCGCAACGGGCAGCGGGATCGGTGTGGCCGCCACGCTCAAGTGCGTGATTTCGTTCGTGACGACCGGCACGCTCGCCACCACGCTCGTCCCGCGTGCTGGCGACGTGATCACGACGTCATAGGGGGACATCGACGGGTCGAGGTAGGCAAGCACGAACTCGCCGGCGGCGTACGGGCCGGTGGCGCTTGCGAACGGGATGGTGCTACGAATGACCTTGCCGTCCTTCTGCGCGGAGACCGTCACATTCCCTGCCAGGGGATCGACGAAGCCGGCGATCGCAGCGACCAGACGCAGATGCGCCGACAGGATCGGCTTCAGCAGATAGCCCCCGTTGCCGCGACCAAGCGCGACGATCGACCGGCACGCATCGAAGTCGATGACCAAGTCCGCCATCGCGTTCGGCTGGACCGTGAAGGGGCGGATGATCTTCAGGCCGCTCTGCGCCGCGCTGGGCGTGCGCAGCGGGATCTCGGTCATGTCGCCAGCCCGCACCAGCGAGTTGGCCGGGTCCGCGCCGCGATTCGGGCTCAGCACCAACCGGACCTGCGTGTAGTCGCCCGCCGGCAGCGGCACGGTGCCGAGTTCCTCGAGCCGGCCGTTAGTCAGGTCGAGCAGGTTGAGTTTGCGGGCAGGATTGATCGCGATATCGACCCATCCGCTGCTGGCGGGGTCCGCGTCGGCGGCCCGATGAACGCGGACACGCTCGACCGTGACAAAAACCTTGTCGAGGTCATCGTTGCCCACGCGACAGCGCGGCGCGTCGGTCAGTGCCACTCGCAGCGTACCGGTGCCTGTCGCCGACGCGGCGCCGGTCGGGTTCGTCGCGCCTCCGCCCCCGCCGCACGCGACCAGCGCCATGCTGGCAGCGAGAGCCAGCCACAGTGACCGGGATCCAGCCTTCATCGCTCTGTTCATTTCCGAGGCTCCTGCTGAAGTCCGCAATTCGTGGGAAATTTTCCCACGGAGCATCGGGATTCGGAGTGCCCTGGGCACGGTCATCCGATGAGCGGATGGTGGCCAGCCAACCGCCCGTCGGATTCAGGAACAGGTCGCGCGCAGCCGCCGCAGCAGCTCGGTCGATGTGGGCAGGTTGGCCTGGTCCTCGTCCGGGTAGTACTTCTCGTTCGCGGGCAAGGCATTGCTGCCGGGAGGGGGCCAGCCCCGCACGGCGACGACGCCGGGAACGAGGTCATGCAGGCGATACGGTCCCGAATCCAGGTCGCGCTGGCACACGAGGAAGACGACGTCGCCGCGGGCGACCTGCCGCCGTGCCTCGACCATCTCCTCGGGGGCGGTGAGCGACAGGTATCGCACGGCGTCACCGACCGCGAGCAGGTAGAAGCGCGACTGCGGGTTCTGGGCCAGGGCGCGCTCGGCGACATGGGGGAAGTCGAACCCGGAACCGGCGATGTACACCCCGCCCGTCGATTGCGCCACGGCGCCGCAGGTGACCAACGACAGCAAGCTTGCGAGCCACCGGGACAAGGAGATTCCCTAACGTGCGCGGTACCGCGGATCGAGCAGGATATCCGGTTCGGGGTTGCGCTGCACGGGTCGGGCGCCCTGCGAGATCAGCTCGCGGAAGCGCTTCTTCTCGGCTTCGAAGCGCTCGTTGATCCGCTGCGTCTCGAGGAGCGCCTCGCTGACG
>JAOUJD010000231.1 GCA_029883565.1 Burkholderiaceae bacterium | reverse complement strand
CTGGCCGCGGAATTCGGTGATGTGATCGCTCAGCACGCCCACCGCCTCGCCGAGGTTGCGGTCGAAGGGGCCGTTCGCGATCGACTGGGCGACGAGGTAGGTCAGGGTGACGCTCATCGGCCACAGGAGCAGCAGCGGCGCGAGCATCCAGTCTAGGATCTCGCCGAAGAGCGAGTTCTGCTCGGAAAATGGCCGCAGCGGATTCCGGTAGCTGGCCTCCTCGGGCGCCGGCGTCGCCGGCTTTGCGCGGCGGCGCCGTGCAAACGACAGCAGGGTCGAGCGCGCGCCTGGGCGCTGGGGCGGTTTTCCTTCGTCCGGCATGCGGGCCGCGTACGTTCGATCAGCCCGCGCCGACCGCCGCCTCTGCGCCGTTGTCGTTGAACCGCTCGAGGTAGTAGCCCAGCCCGCGCACGGTCACGATGCGCACGCCACCGATCTCGATCTTCTTGCGGAGCCGGTGGACATAGACCTCGATGGCGTTGTTGCTGACCTCTTCGCCCCAGCTGCACAGCCGGTCGACGAGTTGTTCCTTGCTGACCAGCCTGCCGGGTCTTTGCAGCAGGATCTCGAGCAGCCCGAGTTCGCGCGCCGACAGGTCCAGCGCCTGGTCGTTGAGCGTGGCTACGTGCCCAACCTGGTCGAGCGCCAGAGGCCCGTGCCGCAGCACTGTCTGCGCGCCCCCGGCCGCGCGCCGGGTCAGCGCCCGCGCGCGCGCCTCCAGTTCCGACAGGGCGAAGGGCTTCGCCATGTAGTCGTCCGCACCGAGATCGAGGCCGTTGACGCGCTGCTCGACGCTGTCCGCTGCGGTCAGGATCAGGACCGGCACGGTCGAATTGCGCGCACGCAGGCGCCGCAGGACCTCGAGACCCGACAGTTTCGGCAGGCCGATGTCGAGGATCAGCAGGTCGAAGCTCTGCGCCGCCAGCGCCGTGTCCGCGGCATCGCCGCTGGCGACCACGTCGACCGCGTATCCGCCCGCCTTCAGCGATCGGGACAGGCCGTCGGCGAGCACTGCGTCGTCTTCTGCGATCAGGATGCGCATAGGTGGTTGATATGCTTCGTGCTTCTCGCCCTGGAGGCGCAGTCTAGGGCGGTCGCTTCGCGGGGTGCAAGGACACGCTGCCCCGGAGCCCCGACGAAAAAGGAGTTGACGTCCAGTACTGGAAGAATCTACAGTTCGATTACTGTAGGTTTTGACAGTACCTTGCCGGGACCGTCCTTTCCCCTGGACCGGCTCTGTGGCAATGCGGGATGGTTCGATTCGGGCGAGCGGAGGCGGCGATGGACGACGGAAGGAGCATGGTGGTGACGGACAGCAAAGAGCGGCAGAAGGCCCTGGCAGCGGCGCT
Organism: Burkholderiaceae bacterium; assembly: GCA_029883565.1. Lineage (GTDB taxonomy): Bacteria > Pseudomonadota > Gammaproteobacteria > Burkholderiales > Burkholderiaceae_F > JAOUJD01. The sequence continues at coordinate 3,096 of JAOUJD010000231.1, read as the reverse complement.
GGCGCAGATCGAGAAGCAGTTTGGCAAGGGTTCCATCATGCGCATGGCCGAGGGCCAGGTCGCTGAGGACATCGACGTCGTGTCGACCGGTTCGCTCGGCCTCGACATCGCGCTCGGCATCGGCGGCCTGCCGCGCGGCCGCGTGGTCGAGGTCTACGGACCGGAATCGTCCGGCAAGACGACGCTCACCCTGCAGGTGATCGCGGAGATGCAGAAGATCGGCGGCACCGCCGCATTCATCGATGCCGAGCACGCGCTCGACGTCCAGTACGCACAGAAGCTCGGAGTCAACCTCCAGGAACTGCTGATCTCCCAGCCCGATACGGGCGAGCAGGCACTCGAGATCGCAGACGCGCTGGTCCGTTCCGGTTCGGTCGACCTGATCGTGATCGACTCCGTCGCCGCGCTGACGCCGAAGGCTGAAATCGAAGGCGAGATGGGTGATTCCCTGCCCGGACTGCAGGCCCGCCTGATGTCGCAGGCGCTGCGCAAGCTGACCGCCACCATCAAGCGCACCAACTGCCTGGTCATCTTCATCAACCAGATCCGGATGAAGATCGGCGTGATGTTCGGCAATCCCGAAACCACTACGGGCGGCAACGCGCTGAAGTTCTATGCCTCCGTGCGGCTCGACATCCGGCGCGTCGGTTCCATCAAGAAAGCGGATGAGGTCATCGGTTCGGAGACCAAGGTCAAGGTCGTGAAGAACAAGGTCGCTCCGCCGTTCCGGCAAGCCAGTTTCGACATCCTCTACGGCGAGGGCATTTCCCGCGAAGGCGAGATCGTCGACCTCGGCTCTGAACTCAACATCGTCGAGAAGTCCGGCGCGTGGTACAGCTACAACGGCGATCGTATTGGCCAGGGCAAGGACAACGCGCGCGAATTCCTGAAATCCAACCCTGCCATGGCTCTCGAGATCGAGAACAAGATCCGCGAGGCCAAAGGTGTTGTGGTGCGCGGCACCGAGTCTGCCGCCGGGTAGGGATCCGGCGCGGGATGGCCGGGCGCGGCGAGCGGGAGCCTAAGAGCCTGCTCGCGCGCGCCATCGCTCTGCTGGCTCGGCGAGATCACAGCCGAGCCGAACTGGCCTCGAAGCTTAGGCGCCGCCTTGCAGAGACGGACGATCCTGCCGACGTCGATCGGGTCCTGGACGCCCTCGAGCGGGACAAGCTGCTGTCGGACGAGCGGTACGCGGGCGCTGTCACTCGGGCGCGCGCTGCGCGCTTTGGCGACGCTCGCCTGCGCTTCGATCTGAAGGCCTCGGGCGTCCAGCCCGACACGGCAGACCGCGCCATGGCGGCACTCGAAGCAACCGAACTGGAACGCGCTCGCCTCGTCTGGGCACGCCGCTTCGGCGAACTTCCCGGCACACCGCAGGAATGGGCGCGCCAGGCGCGCTTCCTGCAATCGCGGGGCTTTTCCGGCGAAACGATCCGGCGCGTCCTGAAGACGTTGCCCGGCGACGACTGACCCGCCCGTCCCGGTCTCCCGGCCAGCAAGTCCCCCGGACCTGCGGGGGCGCTGTGCTAAATTTCTCGACCGGGCCGCGCCAGTACGACTCCCCATGGCGGCCCGTTTTTTTCGCCCCGCCAATGCCCTCACGCCGCCACGTCCACACCCGCTCGATCCGGATCGATGCCTACGTGCGGGACGATGGCCTGTGGGACCTGGAAGCCGAACTGACCGACACGAAGTCGCGCGACTTCCCGCTTGCCACCGGCATGCGCAAGGCGGGCGACCCGGTGCACAGGATGGTCCTGACGGTCACCATCGACACCAAGCACAACGTGCTGGCCGCCCACGCGGAATCGCCTTGGGTGCCGTACCCGGGCCATTGCGATTCCATCGGTCCCGATTACGCGAAACTGGTCGGCCTCAACCTGCTGCAGGACTTCCGCAAGCACGTGCAGGCGCGACTCGGCGGTGTGCGCGGCTGTTCGCATCTCACGGAACTCGCGAAGATCCTCCCGACCGCGGCCGTGCAGGCGTTCGCTGGCGAGGTCTTCAAGACACGCGACGCCGCGTACGAAGCGCATCACCAGGACGACACCAAGCCGTGGCAGCTCGACCGCTGCCACGCCTTGCGCACCGACGGCCCGGCGGTGGCCAGGTTCTATCCACGCTGGTATCACTCCAGGGAGCAGGCCGCGGCCAACGACCTGCCCCCACCGACTCCTATCAAGGACGGCACAACACGATGAAGATCCACGAGTACCAGGGCAAGGAGCTCTTTCGCCGTTACGGCGTGCCGGTTCCGCGGGGCGTTCCCGCGTTCAGCGTCGACGAGGCTGTCAAGGCGGCCGAATCGCTCGGCGGACCGGTATGGGTCGTGAAGGCGCAGATCCACGCGGGAGGGCGCGGCAAGGGCGGTGGCGTCAAGCTCGCACGCTCGATCGACGAGGTGCGCCAGCGCGCGACCGAGATCCTCGGCATGCAACTGGTGACGCACCAGACCGGCCCCGCGGGCCAGAAGGTGCGCCGGCTGCTGATCGAGGAGGGTGCCGACATCAAGAAGGAACTGTACGTGGGCATGGTGGTGGATCGCGCCACCCAGCGCGTCACTCTGATGGCGAGTTCCGAAGGCGGCATGGACATCGAGGAGGTCGCCGCCCACACGCCCGAGAAGATCCACAAGGTGCACGTCGACCCTGCGCTGGGCCTGACCGACCGCGACGCGGACGACATCGCGGGCAAGATCGGCATCCCGCCGGCCAGCGTGCCGGCCGCCCGATCGGTCCTGCAGGGGCTGTACAAGGCCTTCTGGGAGACCGATGCCTCGCTCGCCGAGATCAATCCGCTGATCCTGACCGGCGACGGCCGCGTGATCGCGCTCGATTCCAAGATGAACTTCGACTCGAACGCGCTGTACCGCCATGCGGACATCGTCGAGATGCGCGACCTCGACGAAGAAGACCCGGCCGAAGTCGAGGCATCGAAGTTCGACCTCACCTACATCCAGCTGGACGGCAACATCGGCTGCCTGGTCAACGGCGCCGGCCTTGCGATGGCGACGATGGACACCATCAAGCTGTTCGGCGGCGAGCCGGCCAACTTCCTCGACGTCGGCGGCGGCGCTACCACCGAGAAGGTGACCGA
>JAOUJD010000029.1 GCA_029883565.1 Burkholderiaceae bacterium | reverse complement strand
GACCAAGGCGGTGGACCAGGCGCTGCTGAACCTTGTCGCGCGCCCCGCGCCCGCCGGCATCATGCCGGTCGTGCTCGGGCCCGGCTGGCCCGGCATCCTGCTGCACGAAGCCATCGGCCACGGGCTCGAAGGCGACTTCAACCGCAAGGGCTCGAGCGCGTTCGCCGGGCGAGTCGGCGAGCGCGTGGCGTCGAAGGGCGTCACGGTCGTCGACGACGGGACGCTGGCGAACCGGCGCGGCTCGCTCAACGTGGACGACGAGGGAAACCCGACGCAGAGCACCGTGCTGATCGAGGACGGCGTGCTGCGCGGCTACATCCAGGATTCGCTGAACGCCCGCCTGATGAAGGTGCCTGTGACCGGCAACGCACGCCGGGAGTCGTTCGCAAACCTGCCGATGCCGCGCATGACGAACACCTACATGCTGGCAGGCGACCGCGATCCAGACGAGATCCTGCGTTCGGTGAAGAAAGGCATCTACGCCACCAACTTCGGCGGCGGCCAGGTCGACATCACGAACGGCAAGTTCGTCTTCAGCATGGCCGAGGCCTACATGATCGAGAACGGGAAGATCACCTTCCCGGTCAAGGGTGCGACGCTGATCGGCAACGGGCCGGACGCGCTGACCCGCGTGACCATGATCGGCAACGACATGGGCCTCGATCCCGGCATCGGGACCTGCGGCAAGGACGGGCAGAGCGTGCCCGTCGGCGTCGGCCAGCCGACGCTGCGCATCGAGGGGCTGACGATCGGCGGGACCGCGTAGTAGAGACTCGCCACAGCGCAGCGGTCGCGGCGCTGCGTTCGTGCCGTTCATTGCTGTCCTGCCGCATCCGCCTGCCCCGGCGCGACCGGCCGTCCTGCCGATTCGAACGGGCTGCCATCGGTGACACCCCTCCCGAATCAGGGACTCTGTACCCCGTTCCCGGTCGCTTCGGTCGCTTCGGTCGCTGCGCATCGCGCAAAGGCGGTGTTTTTCGCTGACCGGCCTTCAGAAGGGGGGGTTTTCGGCCGTTTCTCTGCGGTGTGAACCAGCGGCGCCCGTGATCGAATCCGCGCGTATTCGCCGCCATCGATCGGAACCCATGCCAGTCGTCGCCGTCATCAACCGCAAGGGCGGAAGTGGCAAGAGCACCCTTGCCACGCACCTCGCCGCCTACTGCGCCAGCGCGGGGCTGAACGTGACGCTGGGCGATGTGGATCGCCAGCAATCGACTCTCGCATGGCTGCGGCAGCGCAGACTGCAGCCGCTTGGCCCGGGTCAGGAGATCACGGGCTGGAGCGTCGACCCCAAGGCATTCGTCCGCCGGCCCGCAGGCGCCGACCACGTCATCCTCGACACCCCGGGCGGCCTGCACGGATTCGAACTGGCGCGTGTCGTCATGTACGCGGACGCGATCCTGATGCCGGTATGCAATTCGATCTTCGACCGCCAGTCCGCCGCCGACTGCCTCGCCGAACTGCGCACAATGCCGCGCGTCGCTTCGGGCCGCTGCAAGGTGGCGACCATCGGCATGCGGCTCGATGCCCGCACCAAGTCAGCCGAAGTGCTGGAAGCCTGGGCCGCGGTCCATCAGGTGCCTTTCATCGCCGTGCTGCGCGAGTCGCAGGCGTACGTCCGCTGCATCGAGAAAGGGCTGACGCTGTTCGACCTGCCCGCGGCCAAGGTCCAGACCGACCTCTCCCAGTGGAAACCGATCCTGCAGTGGTTGCGGCCGATCCTCGAGCCGTTGCCCGCGAGCGACGAGCAGGGAGCCGGACGGGCGCAACCGGTGCTGACCCGCCGGCCCGCTGCCCGAGTCGACTTCGACGACGAGCGTGCACGGCAGGAACCGCCGCGCACGGCGCCCGACGCCCGGCCGCTCCGTCCCCTCGCTGCGCCACGGGCGCCGGGCAACGCTTCGCCTTCGCCGATGAGCCGCCTGCTCGGCGCACTGCCGATTCCTCGCTTCCTGCAGCGCACACCTTAGGCAACTAGCGCGGCGGGCGAAACTGCGCCAGCGCCGGATCGTCCGGATTGATCGCGGCAAGCGCTCGCAGCGCCTGGTCCGCTCCGGGCCCGTCGCCGCTTTCACCTCGATACGTCGCCAGCGCCAGCAGCACGTCGCGGTCGCCTTCCCGTTTCGCGCTGTCGGAGAGGATGCGGATCGCGTCCTGGCGTCGACCGGCGTCGTGCAGCGCGACGGCATAGAGGAAGGCGTAACGGGACTGGCCGGGGGCAGCCTTGTAGGCCGCAGCGAGCTCGGCGAGCGCCGCGCCTTTCCTTCCCTGGCGTACGAGGGTCAGGCCGAGCGCCTCGCGCAGGGCCGCGGCCGTCGGCGCGGCGCGCAGTCCGTCCCGCAGCAACGCTTCCGCCTCGGCCTCGCGCTGATCGGCGCGCATCAGGTCCGCCAGATTGGCGTAGGCGGGCACGAACTTCGGATCGCGTTCGATGGCGCTGCGGTACGCCGCTTCGGCGCGCGCCGTCTCGCGGCGGCTGGCATACACGTTGCCGAGGTTCATCCATGCCTCCGGACGATCGAGGCTTTCGCGCTGTCCCGCCTCATACTCGCCGATCGCCGCATCGAACCGCGCCTTGTCGGCAGCGCCGAGCAATGTGACGGCGGGAGCGATCACGCGCGCGGACTCGGTCCGAACCGCGCCTACCGGATCGGACAGCAACGGCGCCAGCAGCGGCACCAGCCTCTCGGCCGCAGAGGACTGCTGCGCGAGGACGGCCGCGTGACGCACGAGCGGATCGGCATCGCCGAGCGACCGGCGTATGCCCTCCTCGGCGGCACGCCCCGGGTAACGCGCCAGCAACTCGATGGCGGTTGCCCGCACGATGGCCGGATAGCCCGGCCCGGTGACGAGGGCGACCAGGCCGCGCGCGGCGCCCGGAAGAGCGCGGCGCCCAGCGTCCAGCGCCTCCCCGTAATGCGCTTCGTTGCGCCGTTGCGGTCCGTACCAGCGCGCCACCGCGTCGAGCGCCCAGGGCGCGGCCTTGTCTGCATGGCAACCGTTGCACGCATTCGGGGTGCCGATCGCCACCGACAGGTCCGGACGCGGCACGCGGAAACTGTGATCCCGGCGCGGGTCGATCACCATGTAGGTCGTCGCGGGCATGTGGCAGTTGGCGCACTGACCCGCAGCCGAGGCCGCGTCATGGAAGTGATGCGCCTTGCTGTCGTACTTGCCCGCGGCATGGCACTGCGTGCATATCGCGTTGCCGGGCGCGCGCAGCTTCTGCGTGTGCGGATCATGGCAATCGCTGCACGTCACGCCGGCGCGGTGCATCCTGCTCTGCAGGAACGAGCCCCAGATGAACACCTCGTCGCGCTGCTGCCCGTCGGCGTGGTAGAGCCCCGGCGACAGCGTTGACGGCAGGTAATGGTCCATGAACGGCCGCCCGGCGCGGTAGCCCTCGGCGATCTGGGCCCGGCGGGCGTGACACTGCGCGCAGACCTCGATCTCGCGTCCGGAACGCCGTTCGGCGCTGCGCCTGGCGTTGCCGCTGGCCGGATCGATGCTCCAGGCGACCCCGCGTCGCTCGTCGAGCGCGACGGTGAGGCCTCGTGTGGAGTCCGAGGCCGACTTGTCGCCCGCCCACGCGACATGCGCTGATCCGGGCCCGTGGCAGGCTTCGCAGCCGACGCTGATCTCCGACCATTCGGTGGCGAAGCCGTCCTTTGCCGCGTCGTAGCCCTTGCGCACGTTCGTCGAGTGGCAGTCGGCGCACATGAAGTTCCAGTTCTGCGAGCGCTTCGTCCAGTGCAGTTCATCGCGGAAATCCAGCTTCTCGTCCGGATACTGGCGGAACCAGCGCTGGCCACCGTCGCCCCTGGGTCGCGCATCCCAGCTGACCGCCAATGCCTGCAGCCTGCCACCGGGCAACTCGACGAGGTACTGCTGCAGCGGCTCGACACCGAACGTGTACTTGACCTCGTAATCGGCGAGCTTGCCGTCCGGCCCGTCGGTACGGACGAAGTACCGGCCGTCGCGCCTGAAGAAGGACGACGTCACGCCGTCGCGGCTGTACTTCGCGTCGTCGAAATCGCCGAGAACGCTGGCCGCCGTGGCATGCTGCATCGCGCGCGCGTGCTGCGACTGTTTCCATGCCGCGTGCTGCACCGCGTGGCAGGACGCACAGGCCTCGCTGCCCACGAATGCAGCGGACGCCGCAGCCGGTGCTCCCGGTCGCGCGTCGGCCGGCGGCGTCGGGGGCTTCGAGTCCCGGTGCGTCGTCAGCCAGCCGACGACGAGCAGCACGAGGAATGCTGCGAGCGGCGCCAGCCACCTCGCGCGCCGGGCCCTGGACCTGGCAGGGCCGCGGGACGCCGCGGCATCGAGGCCCGCGGTCGCTGCCGGTCCTGCCCTGCCCCTGCGTTGCCTCGCCACCGCTGACTCCGATAGATGGATGGACCCGCGTGTGATCGCCGGCCCCGGGCAGCCGGGTCCCCTAAGGCCGCCGGGCGGGAAAGATGGTCGTCCAGTCCGCCTTCATGCTGGCGAGGGTCCACCCGCGGCGCAGTCCTTCATCCGGCGCATGTGCCAGGCGAGGAAGAAACGAAGACGCCGCAGCCTCGCCCGCGCTGAGCGCCGCTGCGAGGTCGACCGGTCCTACCAGCGGAATCCCAGCGAAAGCGCGGGACCGCTGAAGGAGAGGTCGCGCAACGGGCTGCTCGAGTCGAACCTGTAATCCATGCGACGGTAGGCTCCGACCACTTCGCCCCAGCTGAACGCGTAGCCCAGGCCGCCGACGGCCTGCCACGTCAGGTCGGACTGCCCCGTTCCCACGTCCGCGTAATACGGCACGAACCAACGGCCCTGGCCGAGCTGGGCACGCCCGCGGACTCCAACAATCGCGTCCCACCAGTCCGGCTTGCTCGTGACCGCACCGTTGATCACGACCGGGGGCAACGAGCCGATGTTGCCGTTCAGGTTCCAGCTGAGCGTCGTGTCCACCTTCAGGTAACGCAGGCCTCCCAGCACCTGCATTTCATACCCGGGTTTCTCGACGGCCGAGTAGGTGCCAGCCAATGTCCACGACCATCCGCGCAGGCCAGCGCGGACATTGGCGGTCACGTCGACCGGAATTTCGATCCGGCCGCCCGGACTGCTCAGCGTCAGTTCGCGCGTCGCCGACTCGTTCGCATCGAAGTTCAGGTAGATGAAGTCGGTCAATACCCCGAGCTTGCCCTTGCGCACGTCCAGGCCGCCCATGAACGCGAACTGCAGCGCGTCCATGTAGTTGGACAGGTCGATGTTCGCCGAGCCGCCGCCGTCCGAAGGCGGGAACGTGGTCGAGCCGCTGATGCTAGGGAACCAGCCGTAGACCTGCGCGTGGAACTTCCAGTCGCCGGCCGTCAGCTCCTCGGCCATGGCGGACGAGGCCCCTGCCAAGCCAATCAGCAGCGCCGTCAACGCTGCCGTCATACGCTTCGACATCGCCCAGCCTCCCAAAGTGGTCCGCCTGCAAAAGACATCAGGGCCGCATCCATGAACTGAACGCGGCCCTGTAGATGGTACGCCTGCCCGCCTAGTTGCTGCCGCTCGGCCTGCTCAGTTTCTCCATCGCGTCCCCGATGCTGAAGCTGCCCGGCTTCTGGCGCGGCGGAAAGTCCCTGAAGCTCTCGAGCCACTGGCCGACATAGGTCTGGGCCGGCACCAGCACGTAGGCGCGGTCGATGCGCCAGCGCTGGTAGCCCATTCCTTCGTGGTCGGCACGCTCGAACGGATCGGAGCGCAGGTTGAAGAGCTTGGGCAGTCGCAGCGTGACCATCGGCTCCTGCCACACGTCGAACCCGTGGCCGCGCTGCTCCATGAACGCGATCTTGTACTGCGCGTAGCGCAGCCCGGCAAGGTTGCCGTCGTCGGTCCAGTACAGGAACTCCTTGCGCGGCCATTCCTTGGTGTCGCCCTTCAGCGCCGGCATCAGGTTGTAGCCGTCGAGGTGCACCTTGTACGAAGTTCCACCGACCGTGGCGCCCGCCTTCAGCGAGTCCTTCACGTTCGGCTGTCCCACCGCCGCGAGCAGGGTCGGCAGCCAGTCCTCGTGCGAAATGATCTCGTTGATCTCGGTGCCGGGCTTGATCACGCCGGGCCAGCGCACGACGAGCGGGATGCGGTAGCCGCCTTCCCAGTTGGTGTTCTTCTCGCCGCGGAACGGGGTCGTGCCGCCGTCCGGCCAGCTCATCACTTCGGCGCCGTTGTCGGTCGTCCAGATGACGATCGTGTTGTCGGCGATGCCCAGTTCGTCGAGCTTCTTCAGCATCTGCCCGATGTGGTTGTCGTGCTCCACCATACCGTCCGGATACACGCCCAGCCCGGTCTTGCCAGCGGACTCCGGCTTCAGGTGCGTCCAGATGTGCATGCGCGACGTGTTGAACCACAGGAAGAACGGCTTGTCGGCCTTGGTCGCGCGCGTCATGAAGTCCATCGACGCGTCGGTGACCTCATAGTCGATGGTCTCCATGCGCTTCCTGTTCAGCGGCCCGGTGTCTTCGCACTTCTGCTTGCCCCACTTGCCGAAGCGCGGATCGTCGGGCAGCGTGCTGTCGGTCGTGGTCGCCACGCACTTGAACACGCCGCGCGGTCCGAACTTGGCCTTGAACGCCGGGTTCTTCGGGTAGTCCTCGTTCTCGGGCTCTTCCTCGGCATTGAGGTGATAGAAGTTGCCCATGAACTCGTCGAAGCCGTGCACCGTGGGGAAGAATTCGTTGCGGTCGCCGAGGTGGTTCTTTCCGAACTGGGCGGTCATGTAGCCCTGCGCCTTCAGCAGGTTGGCGATGGTCGGATCCTTGGCCGACAGGCCCTCGGGTGCACCCGGAAGACCGACCTTGGTCAAACCTGTACGGATCGGCGACTGGCCCGTGATGAAGGCCGAGCGACCCGCCGTGCAGCTTTGCTGCGCATACGCGTCAGTGAACAGCGCGCCTTCCTTGGCGATGCGGTCGATGTTGGGCGTGCGATAGCCCATCTGGCCGCGGTTGTAGGCGCTGACGTTCCAGTAGCCCACGTCGTCTCCGAACATCACCAGGATATTGGGCTTCTTGCCGGTGGACTGCGCGGCGGCCGGCAGCGCCACCGCGAGCAGGCAGGCCGCCAGGAAGCTAGAGAAGAGTTTCATGGTTCGTGTTCCCCTTTGAGACACTCGAAGCGAGCGTTCGCTGCAGCCGAGCAATGACCGGTCCGGCCGCGTCCGAGAGCCGAAGAGTAGGGAAGGCACTCGCCGCTGCCTATTGAACCAAGGTTCAATGGGCAGGGGCACCAGGCAACGGGTTCCGATCGACGAAGCCCGCGCAGCAGGGCGCGACTAGGCGGCGCCGGCTTCCGGCGTGTCCGCAGCCGGGGGAGCGAACCGCCCCTGGATCGCGAGCAATTCGTCGTCCGACGTCGCCACGATCCACTCGCGCGCGCTGTCGACGATGTGCCGGTTGTGGTCCTTGAACGGGCCCATCACGGTCACCGTCTTCCATTGCACCGGCCCTGCACGGCTCGTCTTGCCGGAGGGTGTGCCCACCAGCAGGCAGTACGGGCCGAGCGGCAGCGATACGAATGGCTGCGCCGGTTTCGCGCGGACCCGCCAGTCGATGAACGGCGCCTCGCTGAAGAGCAGAGGCGCGGGCAGGCCGTGGAACACGGTGAAGTCGTAGAGCGCCAGCTGCGCGCGCATGCCGACATACCTGCCACGGATGTCGGCGACGACGGCCGCGCGGATCTCGTCCTCGAACATCGGCTCGAGTCGATACTTCGCGAGCGCCTCCCGGGCCTCGCGCTGATACGCGCATACCAGGCCGATCTCCACGCAGTCCTGTGCGGCGCGCTGGACGTCTGCGACGGAGCCAGCCTCCTCCGCGCGGCCCAGCTGGGCTGCCCGCAGAAACCGCGCGAGGGCCGCCTCATGAACCGCCGGGCCGGCCGCAGAGTCTGGCGCGTCGGCCTGGGCCGCCAGCGGAACGTAGAAGACGGGCTGATCGGCGAAGCGCGCCTTCTTCCCGTCATCGAACCTGATCTCGCCGCTGCTGCAGTCGAGATAGCGCGTGCCGACGCGACCGTGCTCCCAGACCCAGTTCCTGAGCAGGGGACGCAGCGGATGGTGCACATCCGTTTCGGCCATGGGACTCTCCAGAGCGCGGCAGGACGCGTGAACGGCGGCGGGAGCCCGGACCACTCAGGGCGCCGGGCGGGACGCAGGGCAGAATCGGGCCTGAGTCGCCGCGAGTCGCCCTTGCCCGCGATCCTACGTGAAACGCCCGAGACGGAGCCGATCGACAATGGACCTGACGCCGGATGACCTTCGACGGATCGCCGCCCGCACGCTGTCGCACTACGACAGGCGCGCGCGCGAGTTCTGGGAGGGGACACGCGACCACGATGTGCGCCAGAACATCGATGCGCTGCTCGCCGCGATCGAGAGCAAGCCACCATTCGAGCTGCTCGACTTCGGCTGCGGGCCCGGACGGGATCTCCGGACCTTCACGGACCTCGGCCATCGCGTCACCGGCCTCGAAGGGTCCACCCCGCTGGCGGCGATGGCCCGCGAGCACAGCGGCTGCACCGTGCTCGAGCAGAACTTCCTCGAACTGCAACTGCCGGCCGGTCGCTACGACGGCGTGTTCGCGAACGCCGCGCTGTTCCATGTCCCGAGCCAGGAGTTGCCCCGCGTCCTGCGCGAACTGCACGCCGCGTTGAAGCCGGGCGGTGTCCTGTTCACGTCGAACCCGCGCGGGTCGGGGCAGGAAGGATGGAACGGCGACCGCTACGGCGTGTACCTCGACTGGGAGAGCTGGCACCGCTGCGTGACGGCGACGGGGTTCCTCGAACTGGGACACTACTACCGGCCGCCCGGTCTGCCGCGCGAGCAGCAGCCGTGGCTGGCCAGCCTGTGGCGCAAGCCGAGAGCCTGACGCGGGCCCTCGCGGGCGCCGCCAACGCCTCAATCGGCTGTCGACATCAACGCCCGCCAGCCTTCCACTCCGAGCCGGCGCAGGGTCTCGATGTTGCGCTCGTAGATCGTCGCTGCGTCCGGGAAGGCGGCCACGGCGCGCGCAATGCTGTCTTCGCGCAGCAGGTGCAGCGTCGGGTACGGCGACCGGTTGCTGAGATTGCCGGCATCGTCGAAGTCCGTCCCGTCGAACTGGTAGTCCGGGTGAAAGCTCGCAACCTGCAGCACGCCGTCCAGGCCGAGCTCTTCGACCGCCGCATCGGCCAGGTCGAGGAAGTCGTTGTAGTCCAGGAAGTCGTTCAGGACGTGCGGGTGGATCAGCAGCGTCGTTTCGACCGCCTCGGGATCGGCCCCGGCCAGGAACTGCAGTTCGCGTACCAGGTCGGCCAGCAGGCCGTCGGGATCCCGCGCCTCGCTCTCGACCCAGCGGATCTGCCGCTTCAGGTGCACCGCCTTGGCGAAGGGACACAGGTTCAGGCCGATGACGACCTGCTCGAGCCAGTGACGTGTCGCGGCGCACGCGTTCATGCCACGCATTGTCGCCGCCATGGAGGCGGTCCGCCACCCGGCCGCTACGCGGCGCGACTCCGGGGCGTCATCTTGCGCAGGCGCGCCGGATCGCGTCGAGCAGCGCAGGCGCACCGATCGGCTTCAACTGGTAATCGAACGCACCCAGAGCATGGGCACGGCGCGCGTATCCCGGGTCATCGCGGCCCGTGACGACGATTGCCGCCGGCGCATCAGGCATGCCCCTGAGTTGCGCAAGTACTTCGAAGCCCGTCATGCCAGGCAGGTCGAGGTCGACCAGCACGCAGTCGACGCTGCGCACTGACACTCCCAGCAGGAATTCCGCTCCGCCGGCGAAGCCGAGCACCTCGTAACCGCACGCCTTGAGCAGGCGCGCCACGGCACGTCGAAAGTGCTCTTCGTCGTCGAGGATCGCAATGGTAGGCGCCCGGCCCATGCGCAGCAGTGTGTCGCGCGCTGCCCCGCACGGCCATTGCACGTTGGTGCAACGGACGGCTCGGCCCTGCCCGGATCGGGCCGGCCTGCTCGGGGCGCTGCGCTACGGCATCGAAAGCTTCCAGTGCGCATCAGGATTGAACAGCCTGATGCCGGCGGCCACGTGCTCCGTCCGGGGACCGAGGTTGCGCTCGTACAGCATGCCGTCGCTGCTGACCATGAAGCTCATCACCCCCGTTTCGCCGTACTTCACGGGCCAGGCCAGCAACGCAAACCCGGCTGTCATGTGCTTGCCGATCAGGTAGCTTCGCGCGCCGCATCGGCGTCGCGCACGTTCCGGAATGCACTGTTCTGCGCCGCGGAACCGCTCGCGCGAGCAGTTGCACCCTGATGCCGCGACGCAAGCTCGCTGAGCCTAGTCGGGAGGCGAAACGTCGAGGGCCTGGGCGGCACGGACCAGCTCCGGCACCGACGCCACGCCGAGCTTTTCCATCACGCGCCCGCGATGCACCTTGATCGTCTGCTCCGTGGTGCCAAGCCGCGCGGCGATGACCTTGTTCAGGCGTCCCGAGATCACCTGACCGAACACTTCGCGCTCGCGCGGCGTCAACTGCTCGTAGCGAGCCCGCAATTCGGCCGTCGCCTGCTGCCCGCCCGCGAGCTGACCAGCGCGCTCGAGCGCCGCATGCACGGCGCGCAGCAGATCAACGCGCTTCACGGGCTTGGTGAGGAAATCCACCGCGCCGGCCTTGATCGCCTGCACGCTGGCCGGTATGTCACCACGACCCGTGAGGAAGACGATCGGCAGGATCGATTTCGCCCCGGTAAGCCGCTGCTGCAACTGGAGCCCGTCGACGCCTGGCATGGACAGGTCGAGCACCAGGCAGCCGACCGCGTCGTCGGCAACGGCGGCGAGGAAGTCGGCGGCGGAGCCGTAGCCCTCGACCTCGAGGCCCTCGGCCAGCAGCACGCGCTTCAGGGCCTGCCGCAGGTCCGGCTCGTCATCGACCACGTAGACCTTGCCCTGCGACTTCATGCCGGCGTCCCCGCGACAGGCAGACAGACCGTGAAAGTCGCACCCCGTTCCGGGTTCGACTCCGCCGACAGCCGGCCCCCATGCGCAGACAGGATGGAGCGGGAAATGGCGAGTCCCATGCCGAGCCCGCTCCTCTTGGTCGTGTAGAAGGCATCGAACACGCGATCGGGCTGGGTCGGCAGCCCGGTCCCGGCATCGACGATGAGTGCGCAGACCATCCCGTCGTCGGCGGCGGTCACGACCTTCAGTCCGCGATCGCCCGGCAGGTTGCCGTTCATTGCGTCGCATGCGTTGTTGATGAGATTGACGAGCACCTGCTCGATCGCGACTCGGTCCGCGAGGACATCCGGCAGACTCTCCGCCAGCGCCGTTTCGAGCGCGATCCCACGGCGGACCAGCTCTGCCCGCATGAACTGAAGCACTCCCTGCACCACGTCGTTGATCGACAGGGAATGCCGCGCCGGTTCCTCGCGCTTCAGCATGCGGCGCAGCCGCTTGATCACTTCGCCCGCGCGGGCGTCCGCGGCGACGATGTCATCGAGGATGGCGCGGACCTCGTCCAGGTCGAGCACAGGTCTTTCCAGCAGCGCCTGCGCCGCCTCCGCGTTGCTCATGATGATGGCCAGCGGCTGGTTCAGTTCGTGGGCCAGTGTCCCCGACATCTCGTTCAGCGCCGCGACCCGGGACAGATGCTCGAGTTCGACCCGCTGGCGCGCCACCTCGTCTTCAGCCCGCTTGCGCTCCGTGATGTCGACCGTGGCCCCCATCAGGCTCTGCCCCGCCTCGCCGTCGTCATGCTTGCCGCCGCGCGTCGCGTGCCAGCGGATCGTGCCGTCGGGCTGGATCGACCGGTATTCGAGCGCCGCGCGATAGTCGTGACTGCCCTGGACGAACGCCCGGAACCGCTCGCGGCCGTCGGGGTGAATCGAGGCCAGCACCTGGCCGATCTGGTGCTCGTGGCCAGGAGCGAGCCCGAACATGGAAAGCGCCTTCGGCGTGCCCCACAGACGGCCCGTTCGCGGCTCGACGCTCCACAGGCCGGCGCTCGCCGCTTCGGCCGCGAAGGAGAGTTTCTGCTCCGAGCCGCGCAGTTCCGTCGTCTTCGCTTCCAGCTCCACCGCCAGACGGACCGAGCGAATCAGCTCGAGGCCCAGCTCGTAGCCCATGGCCAGGACAATCGGCAGGAAGAAGAAGGTCGCGGCCACCGGCACGCTGGCCAGCCCCCAGTACGACAGCACCGCCATCACGCCCGCGACCGCGATGAACACGACGAAACCGCCCCCGATGACGAGCGCCCGGCGCCTCGCGCCCGCGCGCCAGGCAGTCCATGCCGCGTCCGCCACGAAGAGGATCAGCACGAGCAGGCTGACTTGCGCGATCGCCAGCAGGGGGTTCGTCTCGCCCTTCGGGATGGCGAGGTCCGCCCCCAGCAACCGGATGCGCTCCAGCGAGGTGATCTCGTGAAAATTGATGTTCGGCGACGAGACGAAGTTGACCAGCAGCGCGACCGTGCGGAGGCCGATGGCGGTCCATCCCAGCCAGGCTCGCCCGGTCCGCAGGTACAGGCGGACGAAGAAGACCATGGACACAAGGCCGCTCCAGACCGGCAGGTGATACCACCACAGCATCCGCCCGTACTCCGCGGTCGACTCGGACTGGAACATGCGGAGTTCGAAGTAGGCCATCGCCGCGACGCTCGCGGCCAGTGCGGCGAAGGCGGCATTCGCGGCCAGGCTGCGCTCACGCAGCCAGACGTGACCGTGGACCGCGGCCAGCGTGAGACACGCTGAGGCGATCACAAGCCAGATCGTGGACAACAGGCTCATGGTTCCCCTGGCCCCGGCGCATTGCGTGCCAAACGGAGCGCTGGATCAAACGGGCCTGCGCGGCCCGTCACGAGGGATTATGCAGGGGCCCGGCCATGCACGCTCCCGCACTCTCGTCCGGCTGCTGGACCGACGAATGCGAGCGGTGCCGGCCGGTCGCGACGCGGGCCGTGGTGAGACCGGGGCAGAAGGCCGCATTATTCGTCCAGACCGCCATGCCACGGTGCGGTGCGCCCGGCCGCGGACACTTCGGTTGCGCCGACTCGGCATAATTGCACCTACAACAACGACCCCGCCCTCGAACAGGGGCCATCGGGGAGACCATCCTGAAGTTCCTGCTTCCGATCGTCTGGCTGGTGCGCCTGCTGGTCGGCGCGTACCCGCGCTGGATCGGATCGGCGCCAACGGCGACCCAGCGAATCTATTTCGCCAATCACACCAGCCACATGGACACCGTGGTGCTGTGGGCGGCGTTGCCGTCGAGCCTGCGCGCCAACACGCGGCCGGTGGCGGCGAAGGACTACTGGGACCGGCCCGGCATTCGCGGCATGATCGCCAAGAACGAACTGAACGTCGTGATGGTCGACCGCAGCCGCAACGACCCGGAGGCCGACCCGCTGCAGACGCTGCGCGAAGCGCTCGAACACGGCTTTTCCCTGATCATCTTCCCGGAGGGAACGCGCTCGGCCCAGGCGCTGCCCGGCCAGTTCAAGTCCGGCCTTTACCACCTCGCCACCGAGTTTCCGGGCGTTGAACTGATCCCGGTGTACATCGAGAACCTTCATCGCAGCATGCCAAAGGGGGCCGTCATCCCGGTGCCGCTGATCTGCACCGTCCGCTTCGGGGCTCCGCTGGAGCGTCGCGCCGGCGAGGACAAGGCGGAGTTCCTCGAGCGGGCGCGGGCGGCCGTCATCGCGCTGGAAGGCCTGTAATGCAGCTGACCCTGAACGAAACGTTCCTGGCGGTGCTGGCCGGACTGGTCGCGCTGTCAGCCGCGGTCACCGGAGTCGGCGCTTATCTGGAGGCGCATACGCAGGACGGCGTCCGGCAGCACCGCCTGGCGCTGGTCAACTCTCGCCTGCGCGCCTCGTGGACGATCGTCGCGGTGTTCTCCGTCGCGTTCGCCCTCGGCACCGGCGCGCTGCTTGTGGTGTTCGCGGTGGCTTCGTTCTTCGCGCTGCGCAACTTCGTGTCGCTGACGCCGATCCGGCCAGCGGATCACTGGGCCCTCGTGCTGGCCTTCTACGCGGTGATTCCGATGCAATACATCCTGATCGGGGTGCGCGAGACCGGCCTGTTCACCGTGTTCATCCCCGTTTACCTTTTCCTTCTGCTGCCTGTCGTCATGGCGCTGAAGCAGGACAACGAGCGCTACCTGGAACGCATCGCGAAAGTGCAGTGGGGCCTGATGATTTCCGTGTACTGCGTCAGCCACGCGCCAGCCATCGTCCAGCTGAGCGCGCCGGGCTACGGCGAGCGTGGACCGCTGCTGCTCGTCTACTTCCTGCTCGTGCTGTTCCTCAGCGACCTGCTGCAGGTAATCGCCAGCGCCATGCTGGGAGGCACGCCTCTGAAGTCCGATCCGCAGCGCACCTGGGCCGGCCTGATGGTTGGCGTCGCGGGGGCCGGACTCCTCGGAACGGCACTGTGGTGGATGACGCCGTTCCGCTGGTGGCAGTCGACGCTGATGTCGATCATCGTGGCCGGCGCGGGATTCACCGGCACCGTGGTGCTGATGTCCGTGAAGAAAAGCCTGGGCGCGCGCGACTGGGACACGGGCGTCGCGCCGGTGCGGGCGGTGCTGGACCGGCTCGACGCGCTTGCCTTCGCCGCGCCCGTGTTCTTCCACCTCACCGCCTGGCTGTACAGCCGATGACAACCAACACGCGCCTGGGCGCGGTGCCCTCGATCCTGCTGGTCCTGCTGCTCGCCCTCGCCTGGTTCGGCCCGCTCGACATGCGCGCCCTGGTCAAGAGCGACGAAGGCCGCTACGCCGAGATCGCGCGCGAAATGCACGTCAGCGGCGACTGGGTCACGCCGCGCCTGAACGATCTCAAGTACTTCTACAAGCCGCCGCTGCAGTACTGGGCCACGGCAGCGGCCTACGGAACAATGGGCGAAAGCGCATTCACGGCGCGCCTGTGGCCGGCCCTCACCGGCTTCCTGACCGTTCTCTTCGCCGGCTTCACGGCCCGGCGCGTGTTCGGTGCGCAGTACGCGGCGCCCGTCGCGGCTGTCCTGGCCAGCGCCCTGTGGTGGATCGGGCTGTCCCACGCCAACTCGCTCGACGCCGGCGTGTCGTCCTTCATGGCCGCCGCCCTGTTCGCGCTGATGCTCGCCCAGCGCGACGGCGTCGACCGCAACGCCGAACGCGGCTGGATGCTCGCGTGCTGGGCAGCGATGGCGCTGGCCGTGCTGTCCAAGGGCCTGATCGGCATCGTGCTGCCGGGCGCCGCGCTCGTCGCCTACACGCTGCTCGCGCGCGACTGGACCGTGTGGCGGCGCCTGCACATCCTGCCCGGCGCGATCCTGTTCGTCGCGATCGCGGCGCCGTGGTTCGTTGCGGTGACGCGCGCCAACCCGGAGTTCTTCCACTACTTCTTCATCCACGAGCACTTCGAACGCTTCCTGACCACCGTGAGCCGGCGCACCGCCCCGTGGTGGTACTTCGTGCCGCTCCTGCTGGCGTCGGTGCTGCCGTGGCTGGCCGCACTGCCGCCGGCCGCGCTCGCCGCGGGCCGGCGCAGCGCGCAGTCCAACGGCTTCCGGCCAGCGCTGCTCGCGCTGGTCTGGTCCGCCGTCATCTTCCTGTTCTTCAGCGTGTCCAGCTCCAAGCTGCCGGCGTACATCCTGCCGGTGGTGCCCGCGCTCGCGCTGCTGATCGGCCTGTGGCTGCCCGCCGCGCGCGGCCGTGGCGTGCTGGCGGTTGCCGCGCTGGCCGGCGTGCTCGGCGCAGCCGGCGTCGGCATCGCGCCGTTCGGCGCGCGCTTCACGAACGAGCCCTGGATGGCCGACGCCCACCGTGTCTTCTTCTACTGGATCGGCGCCGGCGCGGCGCTGCTGCTGGCGGGCGCGATCGCGATGGCCGCGTTCGAGCGGCGCGGACGGCGCCTGGCAGCGATCCTGTCGCTCGCAGCCGCCGGCGGTGTCGGCACGCTGGTCGCGATGCTGGGGCACGAGCAGATCGGGCGACTGACGTCAGCACGCGATGTCGTCGCGCAAGTGGGATCGATGTTCGCCCCGGACCAGCCGTTCTATTCCGTGCGCTTCTATGACCAGACACTGCCGTTCTACCTCAAGCGCACGGTGACGCTGGTCGACTACGCCGACGAAATGGAGTTCGGAATCACCCGTGAACCGCACAAGGTGGTGCCGACGCTGGACGAATTCATGGCCCGCTGGGCGGCCGACCGGGCCCCGTCGGCGGTGATGGGGCCCGACACCTTCGACGTGCTGTCGCGAATGGGCGTGCCGATGCGCGTAATATGGAAGGATCCACGGCGGGTGCTCGTGGTCAAAGAGATCCGATGAACGCCGCCAGCCTGGCCTTGATCCTCACGGGCGTGCTGCTCAATGCGGCCGCGCAGTTGCTCCTGAAGGCCGGCGCCAACGCGGTCGGATCGTTTGCCTTCACTCCTTCTAACATCCTCGATGCAGGCTTCGAACTCGTGCGCCAGTGGCCGATCATCGGCGGTCTCGCGTGCTACGTCGTCTCCGTCGTTGTATGGGTCCTCGGGCTTACGCGGGTCGACGTCTCGGTCGCCTATCCGCTGCTGTCACTCGGCTACGTGGTCAACGCCGTCGCAGCCTGGTACCTGTTCGGCGAGTCGCTGGGCGCGCAGCGCATGATCGGCATAGGCGTCATCATCGTCGGCGTCGTGCTCGTGGCCCGCTCGTGATCCGGCATCCATGAACATGGCGCCCTTCCTGCCGTTCACCCGGCCCGACATCGACGAAGAGACGATCGCGGGCGTGGTCGAGGTGCTGCGCTCCGGCTGGCTCACGACCGGTCCGATGGCGCGCAAGTTCGAGGACACGCTTTCCGAGTTCTTCGGCGGCCGCACCGTCCGCGCCTTCAATTCCGGCACGGTGACGATGGAAGTGGCGCTGCGCATGCTCGGCATCGGCGAGGGCCACGAGGTGATCACCACCCCGCTGTCGTGGGTCGCGACCGCGAACGTCGTGCTCACCGTCGGCGCCCGGCCGGTCTTCGTCGACATCGACCCGGTCACCCGCAACATCGACGCCAGCCGGATCGAGGCGGCGATCACGCCGCGCACGCGCGCCATCCTGCCGGTGCACCTGGCCGGCCTTCCATGCGACCTCGATCGCATCCATGCCATCGCGCAGCAGCACGGATTGCGGGTCATCGAGGACGCCGCGCAGGCGATCGGCTCGGGCTGGAACGGCAGGCGCGTCGGCAGCTTCGGCGACTACGCGTCGTTCTCCTTCCATCCGAACAAGAACGCGACCAGCATCGAGGGAGGCTGCCTCGTGCTGCCGCCCGACGCCGACGTGCACATGGCCGAGAAGCTGCGGCTGCAGGGCGTCGTGCGCAGCGGCCTGGACGGGATGGAGGTCGACGTGGTCGGCGGCAAGGCCAACCTGACCGACGTGGCCGCGCGCGTCGGCCTCGGACAACTGGCGCGGCTGACGGAGTTCAACGAGCGGCGCCACGCGCTGGCACGGCGCTACTTCGAGCTGTTCGACCAGACCGCGGTCGCGGCGCGCGGCGTCGAACTCCCCGTGCGCGATTTCGCCGCCACCAACTGGCACATGTTCCAGATCGTGCTGCCGGCCGACATCCGGCGTGCCGCCTTCATGCAGGCGCTGAAGGATCGCGGCATCGGCACCGGCGTGCACTACCCCGCCATCCACCTGTTCGCGCTGTACCGCCGCCTCGGCTGGAAGGACGGCGATTTCCCGCATGCCGAGCGCGTCGGCCGCTCGATCGTCACGCTGCCGTTGTTCCCCGCGATGGCCGACGGCGACGTCGAGCGCGTCGTCAGCGCGGTCGATGCCATCCTCCGTACATCACCATGAGCCTCTCGCCCCGCCCCGTGCTGTCGGTCGTGATCCCCGTGTACAACGAGGAGGAAGGGCTGCCGGCGCTGTTCGGGCGCCTGTTTCCCGCCCTGGACGCGCTGGCGCTGAGCTACGAGGTGCTGTTCGTCAACGACGGCAGCACGGACCGGTCGGCCGGGCTGCTGGCCGAGCAGCAGCGCAGCCGCCCCGACGTGACCCGCGTGGTGCTGTTCAACGGCAACTACGGCCAGCACATGGCCGTCCTCGCCGGATTCGAGCATTCGCGCGGCGACATGATCGTCACCCTCGACGCGGACCTGCAGAATCCCCCGGAGGAGATCGGGCGCCTGGTCGAAAAGATGCGCGAGGGCTACGACTACGTCGGCACGATCCGCCGCCAGCGCCAGGACGACCTGTGGCGCAGGAT
>JAOUJD010000028.1 GCA_029883565.1 Burkholderiaceae bacterium | reverse complement strand
CAGGCCCACCGCCAGCGGTGCGACCACCAGCATCACCCAGTAGTTAAGGCCGAAGTAAGTGAGGCCCATCCAGGCGAAGATCGCGCCCATCATGTACAGGGCGCCGTGCGCGAAGTTGATGACGTTCAGCAGCCCGAAGATGACCGCGAGGCCGAGCGAGAGCATCGCGTAGAACGAGCCGTTGACCAGCCCCAGAAGCAGCTGGGACAACAGCGCGGACAGCGGAATGCCGAAGATTTCTGTCATCTGCAGGCGTCAGAGAGGCACCGGGCGGCATGCCGCCCGGTGCGTCGCAGCGGCTACTTCTTGACCAGCTTGCACTTGGACTCGGCCAGCGGCGTGTACGCCTGCTCGCCAGGGATCGTCTGCGCCAGCTTGAAGTAGTCCCACGGCTCCTTCGACTCGGCCGGCGACTTCACCTGCATCAGATACATGTCGTGGATCATCCGGCCGTCCTGGCGGACGTAGCCGTTCTTCGCGAACATGTCGTTGATCTTCACCTTCTTGAGCTGCGCCATGACCGCGTCGGGCTCGTCCGTGCCGATGGCCTTGACGGCCTTCAGGTAGTTCGTGACCGCCGAGTAGTCGCCCGCCTGGATCATCGACGGCATGCGCTTCATCTTGTCGAAGAAGCGGCGACCCCATTCGCGCGCCTCTGGCGACTGGTTCCAGTACCAGCCATCCGTCAGGTACATGCCCTGGGTCGTCTTCAGTCCCAGGCTATGGATGTCGTTGATGAACATCAGCAGCCCGGCGAGCTTCATGTTCTTGGTGATGCCGAACTCGTTGGCCGCCTTGATCGAGTTGATCGTGTCGCCGCCCGCGTTCGCCAGGCCGAGGATCTGCGCCTTGCTGCTCTGGGCCTGCAGCAGGAAGGACGAGAAGTCGGAGGCGTTCAGAGGATGGCGCACTGCGCCGACGACCGTGCCGCCATTGGCCTTCACCACGTCACCGGTGTCCTGTTCGAGCGAGTGGCCGAACGCGTAGTCCGCGGTCAGGAAGAACCAGGTCTTGCCGCCGCTCTTCACCACGGCCGCGCCGGTGCCCTTGGCCAGGGCCACGGTGTCGTACGCGTAATGGACCGTGTACGGCGTGCAGTCCTCGTTGGTCAGGCGCGAGCTGGCCGCTCCGATGGAGATGTAGGGCCGCTTCTTCTCGCCGGCCACCTTCGCGCCGGCCAGCGCCGTCGACGAGTTGGTGCCGCCGATGATCACGTCGGCGCCGTCCGTGTCGATCCACTCGCGGATCTTGGACGACGCGATGTCGGCCTTGTTCTGGTGGTCGGCGAACACCAGCTCGATCTTCTTGCCGGGGAACTCCTTCTGCATGTCGGCGATCGCCATCCGGATCGCCTCGACGCCGCCGGGGCCGTCGATGTCGGAATACAGCGACGACATGTCGGTAATGAAGCCGATCACGATCTTGTCGCCGGACAGCTTCTGCGCCTGCGCGCTGCCGACGCCGAATGCCAAACCGCACATCGCCAGCGCGGCACAAATCTTCTTCAGTTTCACTGTGTCTCCTCCTCTGGAAAAACGTTGATGAATCAGACTCCGAGGAGCTCGTGCAGGGTCGCTTCCTTCTCCCGCAGCTGTGCGGCGGAAAAGGACTCGACGATGCTCCCGTGCTCCATGACGTAGAAACGATCCGCCAGCGGCGCCGCGAACCTGAAGTTCTGCTCGACCATCACGACCGTGTAACCCTTGGCCTTCAGCGTGCGGATCATCTCGCCCAGCTTGCTGACGATGACCGGCGCGAGCCCTTCTGAAATCTCGTCGAGCAGCAGCAGGTGCGCGCCCGTGCGCAGGATGCGGGCCACGGCCAGCATCTGCTGCTCGCCGCCCGACAGCCGCGACCCCTGGCTGCGTGCCCGTTCCCTGAGGTTCGGGAACATGGCGTAGATCTCGTCGATGCTCATGCCGCCCTCGCTGGAGACCCGCGGCGGCAGCATCAGGTTTTCCTCGCACGACAGGCTGGCGAAGATGCCCCGCTCTTCGGGGCAGTAGCCGATGCCGAGGTGGGCGATGCGGTGCGTCGCCATCCCGATCGTCTCCGCGCCGTTGACCCGGATCGAGCCCTTGCGGGAGCCGGTGAGTCCCAGCACCGCGCGCAGCGTGGTGGTGCGGCCGGCGCCGTTGCGGCCGAGCAGCGTAACGACTTCGCCCTGGCCGACGTGCAGGTCCACGCCGTGCAGGATGTGCGACTCGCCGTACCAGGCGTGCAGGCCCTTGATCTCGAGCGCGGCGGTCATCAGTGCCCCACGCCTTCCAGCTGGGCGTCGGCCGTGCCCATGTAGGCCTCCTTCACCGCCGGGTCGTTGGACACGCGGGCATACGGCCCTTCCGCGAGCACCGCCCCGCGGGACAGCACGGTGATCGTGTCGGCGATGCTCGATACGACGTTCATGTTGTGCTCGACCATCAGCACGGTGCGGCCAGCCGCAACGCGCTTGATCAGTTCGGTCACGCGGGCCACGTCCTCGTGGCCCATGCCCTGCGTCGGTTCGTCGAGCAGCATCAGCTCGGGTTCCGTCGCCAGCGTGGTCGCGATCTCGAGCGCGCGCTTGCGCCCGTAGGGCAGCGACACGGTCTCGGCCGATGCAAAGGGACCGAGATCGACCTGCTCGAGCAGGTCGAGCGCGCGGGCATTCAAGTGGTCCAGCGCCCGCTCGCTGCGCCAGAACTGGAACGACAACCCGGTCGGTCGCTGCAGCGCGATGCGGACATTCTCCAGCACGCTCAGGTGCGGAAACACCGACGAGATCTGGTACGAGCGCACGATGCCCCGGCGCGCGATGTGCTCAGGCGTTTCGCGCGTGATGTCCCCGCCGTTGAACAGGATGCTGCCGCGGGTGGGCGTGAGGAACTTGGTGAGCAGGTTGAAGCAGGTGGTCTTGCCCGCACCGTTCGGGCCGATCAGCGCGTGGATGGTGCCGCGCACTACCTTCAGGCTCACGTCGCTGACAGCCACGAACCCCTTGAACTCCTTCGTCAGGCCGCGCGTCTCGAGAATGATGTCGGAGGGGTTCATTTCGGGTCTGATGGGACGCTTCCCGTACGGCCGGGCCGCCTCAGGCGGAGGCCGCGAGGATAGCAATGTAGTCGGCGTGGGTTGCCGCCCTCGGATTGGTCGCGTGGCAATGGTCCTTCAGGGCCTGCGTGGCGATCTCGTCATAGACCTCCGGACCGATCCCCATCTCGCCGAGACCGGACGGCAGCCCCAGGCGCCGATTGAGGTCGCGAATCGCGCCCGCCAGGGCGGACCCGCCGCGCACGCCGAACACATCGGCGATCGCCTGCACCTTGTCTGGCACGGCCGCTTCGTTGAACTTGATGACCTCCGGCAGCAGCACCGCGTTGAGCGTGCCGTGGTGCGGGCCGATCGGCAGCGCACCGAGCGCGTGCGACAGCGAATGGACGGCCCCCAGCCCTTTCTGGAACGCCATCGCGCCCTGCATCGAGGCACTCATCATGTTCCAGCGCGCCTCGCGGTCGGTCGGCTGGTTGACTGCGCGGTCGATGTGCTTCAGCGCGCGCGTCAGTCCGTCGTGCGCGATGGCGTCGGCCGGCGGATTGACCGCCTTGGACAGGTACGTCTCGACGCAATGGGCGACGGCGTCCATCCCGGTGGCCGCGGTGAGTTTCGGCGGCAGGCCGAAGGTCAGCTCGGGGTCGCAGATCGCCGTCTTCGGCACGATGTGCCACGAATGGAAGCCTAGCTTGCGTCCGTCGTTGAGGATGATGATGGCGCCGCGCGCGACTTCGCTGCCCGTGCCGGCCGTCGTGGGAATCGCGATCAGCGGCGCCACGGCGGCCGTGATCTTCGGGCTGCCGCCAAGGATGGTGGCGTAGTCGGCGAGCACCCCTGGGTGGGCGGCCATGATCGCCACGCCCTTGGCCAGGTCGATCGGGCTGCCGCCGCCGAGCGCCACCAGGCCGTCCGCACCGTGCGCCCGATACGCATCGACCGCCTTCATCACGGCCGCTTCGGTCGGGTTCGATGGGGTCTGGTCGAACACGGCAACCGGCATGTCGCCGAGCGCCGCCTTCAGGCGATCCAGCAGGCCGGCTCCGACGACGCCGCGGTCGGTGCAGATCAACGGCCGGCGGATGCCTGCGCGCTCACACTCCGCCCGCACGAGCGCAAGCGCTCCGAAATCGAACTGGACCTGGGTGATGTAGTAGATCAGCCCCAATACGGTCTCCTGCGTACGGGTACTGCGGCCCGGCGGCCTCGTGGCGGGCCTTGCGGGCGGGTCAAACAGTATCTTCGCAAAGCGATGCCGGTGCAAGGCGCGGGTCAAAGGCGCGCGCTTGGCGAACCTGTTATCAGCGGCCGCGCGACCCCCCGCTCGTCTGCACAGCGGCCCTCGATGAAGACAACGCAAGCGACCGGATCCGCGGGAGCGCTCCGGTCGTCTGCCGGCCGCGGTGCATCCGACCAGCCGGTCGATGGAACAGGGCCGCCCGCGGGCAGCCCTTCGCGCTGACGCTGCGGCGGTCAGGCCGCGATGCGCCGCTCCAGCGCTGCGCGCGCATCCTGCAAGGCGCGCGGCAGCCGCGGCGACAGCCGGGCGAAGAGCTCGCCATGCTGCGCGACCTCCTTGCGCCAATCGCCCGGATCGACGGCGGTGACGCGCTCGTACTGCGCGCGCGCAAAATCGAGTCCGGTCCAGTTCAGGTCTTCGTAGCGCGGCGAGATGCCGAACAGGTGTTCCGCGCCGCCAGCGCCGCCCTCGACGCGCTCGACGATCCACTTGAGCACGCGCATGTTCTCGCCGAACCCCGGCCAGACGAACTTGCCATGCTCGTCCGTGCGGAACCAGTTGACCGTGAAGACCTTCGGCAACTTCGAGCCGCTGGCCGCGAGCTTCTCCCCGAGCGAGATCCAGTGTCCGAAATGGTCGCCCATGTTGTAGCCGCAGAACGGCAGCATGGCGAACGGGTCGCGCCGCAGCACGCCCTGCGCGCCGGCCTGCGCAGCCGTCGTTTCAGAACCCATGGTCGCGGCCATGTAGACGCCCTCTACCCAATTGCGCGCTTCGGTCACCAGCGGCACCGTGGTCGAACGCCGGCCGCCGAACATGAACGCGTCGATCGGCACGCCGTTCGGGTCTTCCCAGTCCCGGTCGATCGACGGGCACTGCTGCGCAGCCACCGTAAAGCGGGCGTTGGGATGGGCCGCCTTGCGCCCCGCCTTGCCGTCCTCCGGCGTCCAGTCCCGGCCCTGCCAATCGATCAGGTGCGCCGGGGCCGGGCCCATGCCCTCCCACCAGACGTCGCCGTCGTCGGTGAGCGCGACGTTCGTGAAGATGACGTTCTCGTGCAGCATCGCCATCGCGTTGTGGTTGGTCTTCTCCGAGGTGCCCGGCGCTACGCCGAAGCAGCCCGCCTCGGGATTGATCGCGTACAGGCGGCCGTCCGGTCCCGGCTTGATCCACGCGATGTCCTCGCCGATCGTCGTCACCTTCCAGCCCTTGAAGGCGGGCGGCGGGATCAGCATCGCGAAGTTGGTCTTGCCGCAGGCGGACGGGAAAGCGGCGCCGATGTGATATTTGCGCCCCTCCGGCGAGGTGACCGCGACGATCAGCATGTGCTCCGCAAGCCAGCCCTGGTCGCGCCCCATGGTCGAAGCAATGCGCAGCGCGAGGCACTTCTTGCCGAGCAGCGCGTTGCCGCCGTAACCGGACCCGTATGACCAGATCTCGCGCGTTTCGGGGAAATGCACGATGTACTTCGTGTCGTTGCATGGCCACGCCACGTCCTTCTCGCCGGCCGCGAGCGGCTTGCCCACCGAATGGATGCAAGGCACGAACTCGCCGTCGGTGCCCAGCAGCTCCACCACCGGACGCCCCATGCGGGTCATGATGCGCATGTTCACGACGACGTAGGGACTGTCGGACAGCTCCACGCCGATCTGCGCGATGTGGCTGCCGAGGGGTCCCATCGAAAACGGGACCACGTACATGGTCCGCCCGCGCATGCAGCCCGAGAACAGGCCCTTCAGCGTGGCCCGCATCTCGCCGGGCGCCATCCAGTTGTTGGTCGGCCCGGCATCTTCCTTCTGCTCGCTGCAGATGAAAGTGCGGTCCTCCACCCGTGCGACATCGCCCGGATCGGACAGGGCCAGGTAGCTGTTGGGCCGCTTGGCGGGATTCAGGCGCCGCAGCGTCCCGGCCGCCACCATCTCGTCGCAGAGCCTGTCGTACTCGGCCTGCGAGCCGTCGCACCACACCACGCGGGCAGGCTGTGTCAGACGGACGACGTCCGCGACCCATGCGATCAGCTTCCTGTTCTTGACGTATGAAGGGGCGCCTGCCTGCCCCGAAAGCACTGCGCTCATTGGTCCTGCCTCCAGGTCGTCGCCGCGTCCCGTGACGGGCGCAGCGATCATGATTCTTGCCACTTCGTGGCTTGTGGCCGCGAGCAAACGGCGTGCGGCGGGTGGCCGGGCGTCGCCAGATTGCGGGAAGACCGCCATTTTAGCCGGGGGCCCCGGCCCCTCAAAGCGCCCCCTCGTCCGCCCCCGGGCCCGGGACAGGCGTCGCCAGCCCCGGGGCGTGCGACCATGCGCGCCTGGTCCATTCGACCTTGACACCATGAAGATCCTCGTACTCGACGACTATCAGGATGTGGTGCGGCACCTTGACTGCTACGCCCGGTTGCACGGGCACGATGTCAAGGTCCTGACCCACGGCGCGGCCGGACCCGGGCAGATGGCGGTTCGCCTGCGCGACGCCGAGGCGCTCGTGCTGACGCGCGAGCGCACCCGCATCACCGAGGACCTGCTGAAGCGACTGCCTCGGCTGCGGCTGATCAGCCAGACGGGCAAGGCCGGCCCGCACATCGACATCGACGCATGCTCCCGGCGGGGGATCGCGGTGGCCGAAGGCTCGGGCTATTCAGCGGCCACATCCGAGTTCACATGGCTGCTGATCCTCGCCGCGATGCGGCGCCTGCCGGCGTACATGGCGAACCTGTACGCGGGACAGTGGCAGCAGAGCGTCCCGCCGCTAACGGACTGGCCGCTGGCCGGGCTGGGCGTCGCGCTCGCCGGCAAGACCCTCGGCATCTGGAGCTACGGCAAGATCGGGGCGCTGGTCGCCGGGTACGGAAAGGCGTTCGGCATGCGGGTGCTGGTGCACGGCAGCGACCAGGCGCGGGCGCGGGCGACCGCCGACGGGCACGATACGGCGTCCGGCAAGGACGAGCTGTTCGAGCGCGCCGACGTGCTGACGCTGCATCTGCGGCTGGCGGAGTCCACGCGCGGCTGCGTGACCGCGCGCGATCTGGCGCGGATGTCGCGCAGCGCGCTGCTGGTCAACACCAGCCGCGCCGAACTCATCGAACCGGACGCGCTGGTGCCCGCCCTGCGCTCCGGCCGGCCCGGGATGGCGGCGATCGACGTCTACGAGCGTGAACCCGTGCGCGACGAGCCGCTCCTCACCCTGCCCAATGTCGTCGCCACCCCGCACATCGGGTTCGTCGAGCGGGCGTCCTACGAGACGCTGTTCGGCGGCGCCTTCGACAACGTCATTGCGTTCGCGGCCGGGAGGCCGCAGAACATCGTCAATGCCGCCGCGCTGGCCGCGCGGTAGGACCGGCTTCGGCCCGCGCGCCCGCCAGGGCGATCAACCGATCACGTTGATCTCGACTGCCTGCGGGCCCTTCTGGCCCTGCTGAACCTGGTACTCGACGCGCTGGTTCTCCTTCAGGGTACGGAACCCCTTGGACTGGATCCCGCTGAAATGCGCGAACAGATCTGCTCCGCCATCGTCGGGCTTGATGAAGCCGAAGCCCTTTGTCTCGTTGAACCATTTCACGGTGCCTGTCGGCATTCGATGTCACTCCGGTTGGGCGCGGGGAAGCGCCCGCGGCGCGCAAACGATCTCGCTGTTGGGGTTGCCGGGAGCAGGTAGAGCGACAGGAAGAGCCCGTCTCGTGTCACCGGGCGGCTGGCAAGTCATGAATCCAGTTCCACAGCCCGAACCGACTGCGCTTCCAAGCTACTCCAGCGTCCGCCAAAAATCCAGAAGCGGGCGTCTGCCTGCGCCTGAAACGGCTATGGCGCCCAGGGGCGGACGAGGTCGTCCGGCACGAGGGCGTACAGCGCGGCGTCGAATCGTGCATCGCCGTGCACGATCCCGTGGCGCAGAGCGCCTTCGTAGCGCGCCCCCGCTCGCTCGGCCGCGCGCCGGCTCGAGGCGTTGTCGAGCCGGATCCGCATCGACGCACGCGCCAGCCTGAGTTCGTTGAAGGCGAACGCCGCCATGCTTCGCATCGCCGTGCTGGCCACGCCGCGCCCGCGCTCGGACAGCCGCACCCAATAGCCCAGCTCGCCCTCGCGCTTGCCGTACAGCTGGATGTCGTGGACTCCGATCACGCCCAGCACGCGCCCGCTGTCCAGCAGGGTCATGTGGAACGCGCTGCGCTCCCGCCACATGCGGTCGGCCTCGCCGAACCAGCGCTCGACGTCGGCCCGTCCGTAGTCGGCGTGGCACCATGGCATCCAGCGCGTCAGCGACGCACGCGATTCGTCGACCGCCGCAAGGAACGCGTCGACCGGAGGCGCCGTCGCCAGGGTCAGGGGAACCAGCTCAAACGACACCCGCACGCTCCCTCTTCCAGCGCGACCATCCGCGATACGCGAGCCCGACCGTCAGCACGACGGCAGCCATCCGCAGTGCGTGGAACGCGGTCACGATCGGCACGCCGAGCCGCAGCGCCTTGGCCGTCAACGCCATCTCCCCGATGCCGCCCGGTGTGGTGGCAACGATCGACGTCGACCAATGCAGCCCGGAGCCGCGCGCCAGCAGCCAGCCGAACAGGGCCGCGAGCACCAGGTAGACCAGCGTGATGGCCGCGACCGCGCCGAGAAACCGCGGCGCGGAACGGAAGAACTCCGGCGTGAAGCGCACCCCGAGTCCGATGCCGATCAGCAGCTGACCGCCATTGATGACCGCGGTCGGGAGCGCCGACAACGTATGGCCGGTCGCCGTGACCAGCGCTGCGGCTGCCAGCGGACCGATCATCCAGCTGTTCGGCGAGCCGATGCGCCGCATCGCCAGCGCCGCGCCCCCCGTGACGGCTGCCAGCAGAGCAAATCCGGCCCAGGAGAAGTCACGCGCCGACGGCACATAGGGATCCAGGCCATGCACGTCGAATGCGTTCAGCAGCAACGGCACGATCAGCACGACCAGCATGATGCGCAGGCTGTGAGCGGCCGCCACCCGATCCACCCGGCCGCCGTGACGCTCCGCCAGCGCCGCCATCTCGCTCGCGCCGCCGATCGCCATGCCGAAGAACGACGTCGCGGCGTCGGTCGGCACCGATCGCGCCAGCAGCCAGCTGCCGAGCAGGCCCAGTGCGAGGGCAAACACCACCGCCAGCGCGACCCACGGCGCGAGCCGCCCGACCTCCCGCACGACGTCGGGGGAGAAGTACAAGCCGAGCGCGACGCCGATCACCCACTGCCCGACCTGGCGCCCGCCGGGAGGTGAGGCGAGGCGCCCGTGCAGCATGCTCACGAGCGCGACTGCAACGAGCGGCCCGATCAGCCAGGGCAGCGGAGTGCGCAGCCACACGCAGACGGCCGCGCCGACGAGCGCGACGACGAACGAGCGAAGTACGGGCAGGACGTCAAGCATCAGCGGCCGCACACAGCGACAGACGGGAATTCGTTCGACACTGGAAGCGGGATGCGCCGGAGTCTAGCGGCCCGCGCGCAAACGCTTGTAGGCGCGCACCGCCATCGGCGTGAGCAGGATGATCGCGGTCATCGCGAACAGCGCGGCGGAGATCGGATGCGTCACGAACACCGACGGATCGCCCTGGCTGATCGAGAGCGCGCGGCGGAACTGCGTCTCCGCCAGCGGGCCCAGGATGAGGCCGATCACCGCCGGCGCCACCGGGAAACCCCAGCGCCGCATGCCGAACCCGAGCAGCCCGAATACATACAGCGTCAGCAGGTCCACCACCGACTGGTGCAGGCTGTAGGCGCCGAGTGTCGCAAACACGAGGATTGCGCCGTACAGCAACGGCTTCGGAATCTTCAGGACCTGGACCCACAGCCCGATCAGCGGCAGGTTCAGCACCAGCAGCAGCACGTTGCCGACATAAAGGCTGGCGATCAGCGCCCACACCAGATCGGGCTGCGTCTGGAACAGCAGCGGGCCGGGCTGGATGCCGTAGTTCTGGAACGCCGCCAGCAGGATGGCCGCGGTGGCCGACGTCGGGATGCCGAGCGTCAGCAGGGGCACCAGCACGCCGGTGGCGGCGGCGTTGTTCGCCGCTTCGGGGCCGGCCACGCCCTCGATCGCCCCCTTGCCGAACTCCTCGGGATTCTTGCTGAGCTTGCGCTCGGTCGCGTACGACAGGAAGGTCGGAATCTCGGCGCCGCCGGCGGGGATGGAGCCGAACGGGAAGCCGATCGCCGTCGCGCGCAGCCACGCGGGCCACGAGCGCCGCCAGTCCTCGCGCGACATCATCAGCGAGCCGGTGAGCCGCTCCATCTCCTCGCGCTGCCGGCTGCTGTAGGCGGCGACGTACAGCGCCTCGCCCACCGCGAACAGGCCGACGGCCAGCACCACGACATCGACGCCGTCGAGCAGCTCGGGCACGCCGAACGCGAAGCGCTGCTGCCCGGTCTGCTCGTCGATGCCCACCAGGCCGAGCAGCAGCCCGACAAACAGCATCGTCAGTCCGCGCGAGGTGGACTGCCCGAGCACGGCGGCGACCGTGACGAACGCGAACACCATCAGCGCGAAGTATTCGGCCGGGCCGAACTTCAGGGCGATCTCGACAACCACCGGCGCGAGCATCGTCAACAGGATGGTCGCGATGCTGCCGGCGACGAACGAACCGATGGCGGCGGTCGCCAGCGCCGGGCCGGCGCGGCCGCGCTTGGCCATCTGGTTGCCGTCGAGCGCGGTGGCGATCGAAGCCGACTCGCCGGGCGTGTTGAGCAGGATCGTGGTCGTGGACCCACCGTACATCGCGCCGTAGTAGATCCCCGCGAACATGATCAGCGCGCCGGTCGGATCGAGCTTCACGGTGATCGGCATCAGCATGGCGACCGTGAGCGCCGGGCCTACGCCCGGCAGCACGCCGACGAAGGTGCCGAGCGTCACGCCGATCAGCCCCCACAGCAGGTTCAGCGGCGTCAGCGCGACGCCGAACCCGTGCAGCAGCGCTCCGAAGGTCTCGGTCACAGGCCGGCTCCGCCGAGGAGCGGGTGCAGCCAGCCCGCCGGCAGGTTGACGTTCAGGAAACGCACGAAGAACAGGAACACGCCGAGCCCGAGCAGCAGTCCGATGGCGGCGTCTCGACCCCAGCGCCCGCTGCCGAAGCCGCGCGCGACGCACGCGAACAGCGCGCCGGCCGCGATCACGAACCCGGCCGTGTGGATCAAGGCCACCTGCGCGAACAGGCCGGCGCTCACCCAGCCAAAGGCGCCTGGCAGGAATGCATGTTCGCCGCGCTCGGCCGGGTCGTCCGGAGTGCGCGCGCGCCAGCCGCCGGTCATGCACTCGATCAGCAGCACGGCGCCGAGCAGGATCAGCCCGATGCTGATCACGATCGGCATCACGTTCGGGCCAATGCGCGAGTAGCCGCCGGCGCTCGGCAGGCTGAACGCGACGACGGCCGCGGCAATTCCGAGAGCGATCACCCCGAGCGACAGGATGACGTCGACCCGCGCGCCGCGGCCGGAGGGCGTCACGCTAGTTCGCTACTTCTTGAGGCCGAGGGATTCCATGATCGCCGCGATGCGGCGCGTGTCTTCCTCGATGAAGGCCTTGAACTGGTCGCCCCCGAGGAACCACGGGGTCCAGCCCAGCTTGGCGAGCGTCTCCTTCCACATCGGCGTTTCCGTCGCCGCCTGCACCACCTTCACGAGCTGGTCGCGCTGCGCGCTGGTGATGCCCGGCGCGCCGAAGATGCCGCGCCAGTTGCCGAGCACGACGTCGATGCCCTGTTCCTTCAGCGACTTGATGCCGTCCTCGGCGGCCGGCGCCGAAACCGCCAGCGCCCTCATGCGCCCGCCCTTGATCTGCTCGGCGAACTCGCCGAGCCCGGCGACGCCCGCCGTCACGTGCCCGCCGACGATCGCGGCCACCGAGTCGCCGCCGCCCTTGAACGGAACGTAGTTGATCTTGCTCGTGTCGCCGCCGACCGCTTTCGCGATCAATCCCACCAGGATGTGGTCGGTGCCGCCCGCGGAGCCGCCGCCCCACGAGACCGAGCCCGGATTCGCCTTGAACGCCTTGACCAGGTCGTCCATCGTCTTGTGCGGCGACGAGGCCGGCACCACGATCACCTCGTACTCGCTCGTCAGGCGCGCGACCGGCGTCACCATCGTCAGGTCGACCGGCGACTTGTTCAGGATGATCCCGCCGACCATCACCATGCCGGCGATCATCACCGCGTTCGGGTCACCCTTCGAGCTGTTGACGAACTGGGCCAGCCCGGGCGTGCCGGCCGCGCCGCCCTTGTTCTCGAACGACACGGACTGCACGAGCTTGGCGCCCTGCATGGCCGCGGCCAGGTTGCGGCCCGTCTGGTCCCAGCCCCCGCCGGGATTCGCCGGAATCATCATCTTCAGAGTGGCGAACTGCTGCGCATAGGCGGGTGCCAGCAGTCCGAACGGAGCCGCCGCCAGCGTGGCTGCAACGGCTGCGGAAAACTCTCGACGCTTCATCACGGTCTCCCAATCCGGTCTCTGGCCGGAAGTCGCGGAAGGATACATTGGACGTCGCTCGCGTACGCGATCGCCGGGTGGTCGAACGAGGAAACGCCGCTCCGAACTAAGGTCCCCTCCGGCGCCGGATCCGGTGCCCTTCCGGCCGTGCGGTGTGGCCAGAGACGGGGCGCCGTCGCCGCGCTAGTCGGCGCGCAACGCGTCGACGATCTTCATGCGGCTCGCCTTGATGGCCGGCAGGAAGCCACCGACGAACCCCATCACGAGCGCGAAACCGAGCGACTGCGCGACGATGCGCGGGGTCAGCGTGAACGAGAACGCGAGTTCCGAGAACGACTGGAAGTTGGTGGTGGACACCGTCAACGCAGTGAGAAAGCTCGCCGCGCCGAGGCCGGCCGCCCCACCCACGAGGGCCAGCAGCAGTGCCTCGCCAAGGAATGCCGCGAGGATGGAGCGGCGCTGGAACCCGAGCGCCCGCAGGGTGCCGATCTCGCCGGTGCGCGTGGCGACTGCCGCGTACATCGTGATGGCGGCGCCGATCATCGCGCCGAGCGAGAAGATCACCGACAGGGCCATGCCGAGCAGCGTGATGAAGGTCGACAGGCCAGCGGACTGGTCCTCATAGAACCTGGTCTCGCGCTTGATGTCGACCTTCAGGCGCGGGTCGTCATCGAGCCTTGCCTTCATCGGCTCGAAGGATGCAGGCGTCGCCAGCCGCGCGATGACCGAGGAATATCCGACGCGGCGGAACGCCTGCATCATCTGGTCCACGTCGCCCCAGATCTCGGAGTCGAAGGCCGTCCTGCCTGCGTCGAAGACGCCCACCACGGTCCAGGCCCGTCCGGCGAACGACAGTCGCTGGCCGAGTTCCACGCCCGCAAAGCCGCGCGCGACCGAGCCTCCGACCACGATCTCCGACGAGCCGGCCTGGAACATCCGGCCCTGCGTAATCCTGGCCTGCGGCCGCAGAGCCTTGCCCATGTCCGGCAGGCCGCGCACGACCACGTTGCTCCGCTTGGCCGGCTGGTCGATCTTCGGCAGCGAGTTCAGGACGACGACCTCCTTGGAGACGAGCGCCCTTCCGTCCGCCCCGCGCGCCACCTCGGGCGCGGTCTCGATCAGCGCCGCCTGGTCGCGCAGGATTCCGCTCTGCACTTCGGTCTGGCTGCCCTGCCGGATCACGACCACGTTGTCCGGCGACCCGGTCGCGACCAGGGTCGCCTTCAGGCCGGCGTCCAGCATCAGGACCGCCGCAAACACGAACACGACCAGCGCCATCCCGCCCGCCGTCAGCACGGTAGTCAGCTTGCGTACCCACAGGTTGCGCGCAACGTAGTTCAGCGGAATCCTCATGCGCGCCCCGCTCGCGCCGCGACCGCGTCACGCCACATGCCGCAACCCATCGACGATCCTGATGCGGGATGCGCGCACCGCGGGGACGATGCCCGCCACGACGCCGACGACGAGCGCACACGCAGCCTGCAGATAGAACGTCTGCGGCACCAGCGGCATCTTCGCGAACACGCTGATGGTCGCGGCGTGAAAGACCTGTACCACGGGCGCCGTCAGCAGCATGCCTATGGCACCGCCGATCACGGCCAGCAGGATCGCCTCGGTCATGATCAGCAGCGCGACCGTGTGCGGCGCGAAACCGAGCGCCTTCAGGGTCGCGTACTCCGACAGGCGCTCGCGCGCTGTCATCGCCATCGTGTTCGCCGCCACCGCCATGATGATGAGGATCACGACGTAGCTGACGCCCTCGATCGCGACGACGATGGTCTCGATCATCGCCACGAAACCGAGCGTGAAGGCCTTCTCGGTCTCCGTGAGCGTTTCCGCCAGGGAATTCTTGAACTCGGCGTCGATCGCGCGGGCGATGTCGGCGGACGCCGAACTGTCGGCGATGCCCACGACGAACACGCCGGCCTGGTCGGCGCGGCGCGGAAACACCTTCTTGATCTGTTCGTTCAGGTAGTCGAAGTGAAAGTACATCTGGCGCGTGATCGTGGTCTCGTCCCGGGCGTCGTAGATCGCGCGCACCGTGAACTCCCAGTTGCCGGGATAGATGGTGCTCTTCAACGGAATCGTGTCGCCGACCTTGAAGCCGTACAGGTCCGCCAGCTGGCGCCCGACCACCGCGCCGCGCCGGTCGCGCAGGAACGCGGCGTACTGGTCCGGCTCGAAGATGAACTCGGGATACATCGGAAAGTAGGTCGGCGCATCGACCGCGAACTGGGCGAAGAAGTTCTTCGGCTCCCGGTAGATGCCGCCGAACCAGTTGGACACCGACACGCCGGTCACCCCCGGCACGGCGCGGATCTTCTCCCGGTAGTACACAGGCATCGAGAACGTGAGCGAAATCGCGTTGCGCGCGATGAGCCGCGTCGCGGACGCCGCGTCCGAGCCCGCATACCAGGCGCGCACGACGGTCTGCAGCAGCCCGAACGCCAGCACGGCGATCACCAGGCCGACGATGGTCAGCGTCGAGCGCAGCTTGGCGCGAAAGACGTTGCGGACGACGAGCTTCAGGAAGAACATCAGTGCGCCGGCGCGGTGTCCGTCAGCTGGCCCTTGTCGAGGTAGATCAGGTGGTGCGCCGCCTCGGCGGCGCGCGGGTCGTGGGTCACCATCACGATCGACTTGCCCAGTTCCACGTTGAGGCGATCGAGCAGCTTCAGGATGTCGGCGGCCGACTGCCGGTCGAGATCCCCGGTGGGCTCGTCGGCGATCACCAGCAGCGGGTCGGTCACCAGCGCGCGCGCGATCGCCACGCGCTGCTGCTGCCCGCCCGACAGCTCGTTCGGGTAGTGCTTCATGCGCTCCGTGAGGCCGACCATTTCGAGCAGCAATTCGACGCGCTCGCGCCGCTCGGCGCGCGAAAGGTCGGTCAATTGCAGTGGCAGCTCGACATTCTCGAACGCGGTGAGCACCGGCATCAGGTTGTAGAACTGGAACACGAAGCCGACGCTGCGCGCACGCCAGTCGGCCAGTTCGGTGTCACCGAAGGTCGTGATGTCCTCGCCCGCGATTGCCAGCCGGCCCGCGTCCGGCTTGTCGATGCCGGCAATGAGGTTCAGCAGCGTGCTCTTGCCGGAGCCCGACGGCCCCATCAACGCGACGAAGTCGCCCTCGCGGATCGTCAGGTTGATGTCCGTGAGCACCGGAACGATCTGGTCACCCCGCACATACGACTTCGACAGGCCGACGATCTCGACCAGCAGCGGCCGCTCTCCCGCCCGGGACGGCGCGTCGGCCATTGCTATTTCTTCGCCGCCGTCACGGCGGCACCGTCGGCGAGCCGCTCGGGCGGTGCCGCAACGACCCGTGTGCCCGGCGCGAGGTCGACGCGGACCAGGTCGCCCACCCTGGCGCCAGGAGTGACGGGCTGCGCCTTCACCCGCTCGGCGCCGCCTTTTTCGTCCGCCGTCACGACGTACACGACGTCGCGACCGTCGCGCTTGACGATGGCCTCCGGCCGCACCGCCGGCACCGGCGAGCGTTCCCCGGCCTGCAGCGCGCGGGACAGGAACGCGACCTTGGCGCTCATGTCCGGCAGCACGCGCGGGTCGCGCTCGACGAAAGACACCTTCACGAGCAACGTCGCCTTGCTGCGATCGACCGTTGGCACGATGCGGCTCACCTCGCCGAGCAGCCGCAGGTCGGGAAACGCGTCGAGCTGGACCTCGGCCGGCTGGCCGACGCTGATCTTCGCGATCGACGACTCGGACACGTCCGCCTCGACTTCCAGCGTCTCCATGTCGGCCATCGTCACCACCGCGCCGGTCGTGCCGGACGCGGACGAAAATGGGGTGACGATATCTCCGACGTTCGCGCTCTTGGTCAGCACGATCCCGGTGAACGGCGCGCGGATCAGCGTCTGGTCGAAACCCACCCCGGCGACGCGCGCGTTCGCTTCGGCCACGTGGATCTGGGCCTTCAGGGTCTCGATCGCCGCGCGCGCCTTGCCGTAGCGTGCCTCGGCGGTGTCCAGCGCCGCGCCGGAGATGAAGTTCTGCCGCGAGAGGTCCTGCGCGCGCTTGAGCGCCGCCTGCGCATCGTCGAGCTCGGCCTCGCCCTGCGCCAGGTTCGCGCGCGCGGCCTCGACCTGCGCGGTCGCCTGGTCGCGCTGCGCGGCGACGTCCCGGTTCTCCAGGCGCGCGATCACTTCGCCCGCCTTGACCATCTGGCCCTCCTGCACGCCGAGCCATTCGAGCCGGCCGGTGCCCTTGGACGACACCGAAGCGCGCCGCGCGGCGACGACGCGACCGGTCGCGTTCAGCACCGCCACCGCGCTCGACGGATAGGCGGCCGCGACGGTGGCGATGTCGACGGCCACCGGTGCCGCGCGGCCGCGGATGACCACCGCGGCCGCTCCGACGGCGAGAAGAACGATCAACCAGACCCACCACCGCTTCCACAGCGGGCGGCGCCGGCGCGTGGTCGTGCCCGCGCTGCGGTCGATGGAAAGCCGGGACAGGGAAGACGGGGGATTCGGTGCTGGCTGGTCAGCCATGGGCAGGTCCGGAATTGAGCGGTCGGGCCAATGCTATCGGAAGCGTGCACTCCACCTGCCTCAACTCGCGGCACGGAATCGGCGTTTCGCGCCGCTCGTCAACCGGCGGTGGGGCGTGCGGCCCGGCTCGGCGGGGCGCCTACTTGCCGATGCAGAAGCGGCTGAAGATGACGCCGAGCAGGTCGTCGGCAGTGAACTCGCCGGTGATCTCCGCCAGCGCGTTGCCCGCCAGCCGCAGCTCTTCGGCCAGCAGGTCGAGCACGGCATCCCGCCGCGCCGCATGCCCGGCTGCCGCCGCCAGATGCGAGCGCGCCCGCTCGAGCGCCTGCACCTGCCGCGCGCGCGCCAGGATCAAGGTCTCGGCACTGGTGTCGCGCTCCCAGCCGGCGATCCGCTTGAGTTCATCGCGCAACAGGTCGACACCGGCCCCGGTCCTGGCAGAAAGCAGGACGCGGTCGCCATCGACGCCGGGCACCTGCCCGGTCAGGTCGATCTTGTTGACCACCGTGAGCAGCGGCACGCCGCGCCCGATGCGCGCCGCCACCTGCTCCATCACGTCCGCGTCGGCGCCCGGCCTGTTCGCGTCGACCAGATGCAGCACGGCATCGGCGCGCGCCAGTTCGGCGAGCGTGCGCTCGATGCCGAGCCTCTCGACTTCGTCCGCGGTCGGCCGCAGTCCGGCCGTGTCGATCACGTTCAGCGGAATGCCGTCCACGCTGATTGCCTGCGCGATGCGGTCCCGGGTCGTGCCCGGCACCGCCGTGACGATGGCGATCTCCTCGCCTGCGAGCGCGTTCAACAGGCTCGACTTGCCGACGTTCGGCGCACCCACCAGCACGACGTTCAGTCCGTCCCGCAGCACGGCGCCCTGCCGCGACTGCGCGAGCAGTTGGTCGAGATCCTGCTGCAGGCGGCCCAGGCGCCCCCCGGCATCCGCCTTCTGCAGGAAGTCGATCTCCTCCTCCGGAAAGTCGAGCGTCGCTTCGACCAGCATGCGCAGCTCCACCAGC
>JAOUJD010000230.1 GCA_029883565.1 Burkholderiaceae bacterium | reverse complement strand
CGAATCCATCGGCACGAACTGCACGTCCGCGTCGCCGAAATAGCGCTGCAGGCTGGCCTTCACCTGGCTGGCGTCGAGCGGGACGCCGATCTTCAGGCCGCGACTTCGGTGCAACGCCTCGACACTCGCGAAATCGTGGCGCCGCTCATCCCGCGTGATCAGCGCCATCGTCCCCGTCAGGTACGGCTCGGACAGGCGGACTGAAGAGAACCAGAACGGCCGGACCCACATGCTGGGCATCAGGTCGATCTTTCCCTCGGCGAGCGCCGCTGAAACCCCGCTCCACGGCACGGGAACGAACACCGCCTGGACCCCGAGATCCTCGGCCAGCCCCATGGCCAGTTCGACGTCCAGCCCGACGAGTTCACCGTCGGCATTGACGAAGCTGAACGGCGCGTTGCCGGGGTCGTACCCCACCCGAAGCGTTCCGCGGGTCCGGACGCGGTCCAGCGCCGAACCGCCGGTCGCCGGCGCAGGCGGGACCACCGCGAGGTCGCGATAGACGATCGCGGCCGACGTCGAGCGGGACGCGTGCATTCTCTTCAGCACTTCGGCCTTGCGATAGGTCGTGTCGACGATCACGCCGAGGACCGCCCGCGCGCCCAGGATGGCGACAACGATGGCCACGCACACGGCGGCCGCCGACACAGCAAGCCGCGCGGGAGTCCACTTGAGAAACCCGCCCATCGCGCCCGCTCCCAGCAGCGCGAAGGCGAGCAGGCTCATGGCCGAGACCATCGAATCGAACTTGCCGGTGATGATGGTCGTCGGTATGTAGAGTTGAAAGTGATCCTGCGGCACGCCCACCAGGTCCAGTAGATACGGCAGGGCGACCTGTGCCTTCGCGAAATAGGCGAACAGGCCGGCGCCGAACAGCGCCCCATACCCGGCCGGGTCGAGCGGGGTGCCCATCAGCCACGCGCCATAGGGCACGAAGAGCATGGTCAGCAGCTTCCCTGCATTGGGGAACGTGAACCCCAGCGGTACCAGGACTTCGACCGTCGACTCCGTCTCGGCCGTGCCTATCCTGTGCCGTTCCATCAGCTCATTGGCACGAACGATAATCAGCGGCAGGACGATGAAGGCACTGTTGGTGACGAACGCGGTGATCAGCGCTTCCTTCGCGACGCTCATGACTTCCCGGTACGTGAAGGGTGTGCATGCGGTCACGACGAGCGGCAGCACCACGAAGGTAAGCAACATGGACGCAACGCCGAAACACACCAGGTAGACCTCGAGCCGCGCGAGGGTCTCCAGATCCAGCGTCCCGGCAGCCACCGCGACGATGGCGAACACGCCGAACGGCGTCAGCGAAACGACGAAGCGGGTTACGCGCACGACGGCCTGCTCGAGGATCTGCAGGTTGACGATCAGCGCTCCCTTCTGCTTCAACCCGATCAGCGCCACTCCAAGCGCGGAACTGAACAGCACAACCCCCGGGATGACGGCATTCGCAAGGGCGTGGAACGGATTCGACGGGACGTAGATCTCGTGCAGCGCAAGGGGCTCGCGCTGCTGCAGCAGGGACGTGCTGAAGAACGACGCGCTCTCCTGGCTCGGGAACGCAAGTGGCATCAAGCCGATGATGGCCAGCGTCAGGGCCCAGAAGACGACCAGCAGGACGCATCCTCGCAGCGCCAGGCGCCGGGCTTCGTCGGCCTCCATGCGCCCGAGCCCGATGATGAGCGTGAGGACCAGATACGGCAGCACCGTCATCTGCATCAGGCGGATGTAGATGTCTGCAACCGGCTGCAGCACCGCCGCCGTTTCACCCAGGAACAGGCCGACGAGGATGCCGATGGCGAGCCCGATGACGATGCGGGTCGCCAGGCTGAGCCGGGACCATGCGCCGAGCGATCGGCTCCGAATTGCGCCGGTCGCCGTCACGCCGCCTCGCGCATCCGCGCTGCGTCGGTCCGCCGCCGAAACTCCCGACCGACCATCACGGCGACAACAAGCCAGAGGGCGACGAGCGCCACGTTGATCCAGGCAAACTGGGTGGTCCCCAGGGCCAGCAACGACGTGCCGATGAACACGGTCGCCGACGACAGCACGTCACCCGCGCGCACCACCAGGGAATCGGTGACCTGCTTTGCCTTGTACTTCTCCTCGCGCGTCGTGGGCAGGAACAGCATCTGCTTCACCGTGTTCTGCAGCGAGTAGTCGACGGAGTTCTCGGCGGTCTTGACCCAGCGGACGACCGCGAGCGAAGGCAACAACGCCGCCACCGCGTAACTCCCCAGGGCTACGACGGGCAGGACGCACACGGCCACCTGCACACCGACGAGCTTCACGATCCTTGACACGAGGAACAGCTGCAGCAGCATGCCCACGATGTTCACGACCTGGAAGTAGTCGGCGTAGAACGCGCCGATGAACGCGCCCTCCTTGCTGCGCTCGAGCGTGCCGCCGAGGACGCGCTCCTCGGCCGCGCGCTGGACGATCGACGAAAGCACGTATTCGCCGGTCGCGTTCACCCAGTTCAGCAGCAGCACGAGCGCCGCGATCAGCAGCAGATACCGGTTGCGCATGACCAGCGCGAACGGGTTGCCGTCCCCGATCGGTTCCTCGACGGCGGCCGAATGCGTCCTCGCGGCCGCGACCGCCTGCTCCCTCGCATCGATGACATTGAACAGCGCCACGCTGGCCGCCAGGATGGTCGCCGCCACCAGAAGCATCGGATTCACGCCCAGCACCCCGATGAGGTGGCCCGAGATGTACGCGCCGAACACCGCGCCCGAAGACGCCCCGAATGCGATCACGGCGAACAGCCGCTTTCCGGCATCAGGCGTATAGACGTCGTTGGCATAGGCCCAGAACTGCGCGATCACCATCAGGCTGAAGATCCCGATCCAGAGGAAGAAGGGGACGCCTACATGCCAGCCGGCCTCGGCCGCCAGGTAGAAGGCCGGCAGGCATGCGATGAAGAACGTGCTGACGATGTTGATCAACCGGCGCCGGGCCAGCCGGCTCGCGAGCGCGCCGTAGGCTGGGACGATGCCGGCCAGCAGGACGGCCTGCAGCGCCATCGAGTAGCTCTTGATCTCCGCGCCGCCCGGTTGCGCGAGGATCAGCGCCTCGCGCACGGGCTTCATCACGTAGTACGCGGTAAGGATCAGGAAGATGTTGAACGTCAGCAGCAGCAGCCGCCCGCTCTCGCCCCGGTGCACGTCGGCGAACAGCGACAGGAACCGGTCGAGCGGCAGCTTGGAGGTCGCGGAGACCGGCACGGCAGACATCGGTCAGGTCCCGCCGCAATCGACGGTGGCTTCCTTCACTGCCCCGTCGCGCAGGAAGGCTTCGGGGTCCAGGTCGAACCGAATCCTGCCGGCAGTGCAGTTCGAACGCAGGATCGTCGCGGCCTCGCGGGCGTTGGCGACGACCTGCCTGAACTCCGCGTCGCTCAGGCCGAAGGTGGCGCGCGTGTAGGACCACAGCGGCCCCTGATCGGCGAAGTCGCGATCGAGCGCCTGCAGCCGCCTGTACGTCGACGCGCTGTAGTGCCGAAGCTTCTCGAGCATGCCTGTCCGCTTGGTGTAGTTCAGGTAACTCGTGCGCACCCCGGCGTCATTGTCGCCAAGTTCGGTCCGCTTCAGCAGCTTGGGTGCCAGCCGGGCGATGTCGTCCGGAGGATGGCTGCCGTGCGCCGGCATGCGGCGGACCTGCCCGCCCTCGACCCAGTACCAGTACGTCAGGTAGTCGATGTTGCCGATGCGGTCCTGCTGGCTGAAGATGTAGTCGAGCAAAGTGATGTCGACCAGGTCGCGCATCCAGAAGACCATCTGTTCCTTGCGCGACGCCGCCGGCACCGCTGCCGCGGCATGGCCATTGCGCAGGCCTTCCTCGATGGCCGCCTCGAGAGGCTCCGGACTGCGCAGCGCAACGAACGGGGGCGTCTCCTGGAAGTCCCGGCTCTGCCCGTCGCCCCAGCCGGAACGGCGCGAACCGTTGAATTCCTCACCGTACTGTCGTCCGCGCGGATGCAGCAGGACTCCGTACACCGAGCGGCGGTCGGGGGTGAACAACTCATCCGTCGGCCGGTACGTGTCCGGGCTGCTCTCGGCTTTGGACAGGGCGGTCCAGGCCGCGTTGTTCATGCGCAGCGCTGGGCGACGCGCCGACTCGCGCGCACCGGGGGCGGCGACGCGCGCCTGGTGGGCCGCACGGTCCATCGTGCGCAGCACGGCCGGCGGAACGTGGATCGACGCGTCGAAGTACCGCGCGAAGTGGTAGTAGATCAACGAGGAGTTCGAGAACGTCGCGCTCGACTCGCGCGTGTTGACCGACATCTTGAACGAGACCGGCACGTCGGCCGCTTCGCGTGTGACGATCTGCCCGCGCGGACACACTTCCCTCTCGAAGCGTCCGGGGTCCCGGGCGAAAGCGCCGCCTCGCAAGTCGTGGATCAGGGTCCCCGGGCTGGTGCTGAACAGCTTCGGACACAGCGCGTGCGTTCCAGCGTAGAAGTCGATCGTGCAGAACCCCCGTTCTTCCTGCACGTCGCTTTCCCTGTAT
>JAOUJD010000229.1 GCA_029883565.1 Burkholderiaceae bacterium | reverse complement strand
GGCGGCTTCTCGCCGATCTGGAACCCCGAGTTCTTCGGCAACACGATGATGGTCAACGGCAACACGTGGCCGTTCCAGACCGTCGAGCAGCGCCGCTACCGCTTCCGCTTCCTGAACGGCTGCCAGTCGCGCTTCCTGATCCTCGACTTCAACCTGATTCCCGGCGTGCAGGTGTGGCAGATCGGCA
This sequence comes from Burkholderiaceae bacterium, assembly GCA_029883565.1. Lineage (GTDB taxonomy): Bacteria > Pseudomonadota > Gammaproteobacteria > Burkholderiales > Burkholderiaceae_F > JAOUJD01. The sequence continues at coordinate 4,339 of JAOUJD010000229.1, read as the reverse complement.
ACGAGGGCGGCTTCCTGGCGGCGCCCGTCGACGTCACCGCGGCCGGCAACACGCTGCTGATGGGGCTGGCCGAGCGCGCCGACGTGATTGTCGACTTCACCAACGTGGCCGTAGGCAACTATGTCCTCGGCAACGTCGGCCCGGACGAGCCGTTCGGGGGCGGCGTGCCGGGCATGGACTTCACCCCTTCCGATTCGGCGAGCACGGGACTGGTCATGCAGTTCAACGTGGTGCCTGCGCTGGCGGCCGATCCGACCACGCCGCCGCAGTCTCTCGTGCTGCCCGCGATCGTGCCGCTGCCGCCGGCGACCGTCACGCGTCGACTCGCGCTCATCGAGAAGATGGGCATGGGCTTCGACGCTGCCTCCCCCCCCAACCTGGTTGAGGGACCTGTCGAGGCGCTGCTAGGGACGATCAGCGACGGAACGACCTTGGACAGGACCGGCGCCACGGTTCCCGCTGGCCAGCCGGTTGAGATGATGTGGATGGAGCCGGTCACGGAGAATCCCGCCGTCGGCGCCGTCGAGGTCTGGGAGATCTACAACACGACCGGGGATGCGCATCCGATGCACATCCACGAGGTCGCGTTCGAGGTGGTGGATCGCGAAGCACTGACCCTCGATCCGAATACCGGTGGCCTCATGCCGAACCCCGGCACGGCGCGACCGCCCGAAGCATGGGAGACCGGCGTGAAGGACACGGTCATCTGCTACCCGGGCGAGGTCACCCGCGTCAGGGCGCAGTTCAACACGCCGGGCCAGTTCGTCTGGCACTGCCACATCGTCGAGCACGAGGACAACGAGATGATGCGGCCGTACCGGATCGGTCCAGCGCAAATGGGACAGCCTGGCATGTAGTGAGGGCGCCGGCGGTCGCGGCCGGGCAATGCATAAGTTCCCGCGGGGCGGCACCGGACACGGCGCCGCCCCGCGGCGCCTTGAAGATGCCTTGGACGCCCGGCGCCGACGTCCGCGCTCAGCCCAGGCTGGCGGCCAGCCAACGCTCCAGCTCGCCCAATTCCTCGTGCTTGCGCCGCGCCAGGTCTTCCAGCTGGTCGCGGCCGATGCGGCCGACGTTGAAGTACTTTGCCTGCGGGTGCGAGAAGTAGAAGCCGGAAACGCTCGACGCCGGCGACATCGCGTAGTTCTCGGTCAGCGTCATGCCGACCTCGTCGGCGTGCAGCGCCGCGAACATCGCGCGCTTCACGGCGTGCTCTGGACAGGCCGGATAGCCCGGCGCCGGCCGGATGCCGCGGTAGGCCTCCTTGATCAGCGCCTCGCCGGTCAGCGACTCGGCGGGCGCGTATCCCCAGAGATCCTTGCGCACACGCTCGTGCATCAGCTCGGCAAATGCCTCGGCCAGCCGGTCGCCGATCGCCTTCAGCATGATCGCCGCGTAGTCGTCGTGCTGGGCGACGAACTGCGCCGCGCGCTCCTCGACGCCGATGCCCGTGGTCACCGCGAACAGGCCGATGTAGTCGGCGATGCCCGAGTCCTTCGGCGCGATGAAGTCGGACAGGCACTGGTTCGGATTCGGCACGCCGCCGATGACGGGCTTCTTCGTCTGCTGCCGCAGCCCGTGCCACGTGAACAGCACCTCGCTCCGCGTGTCGTCCGTGTAGAGCTCGATGTCGTCGCCGACCGCGTTGGCCGGGTGGAAGGCGACGGCGCCGTTCGCGGTCAGCCAGCGTTCGCGCACCGCGCGCTCCAGCATCTTCTCGCCCTCGGCGAAGACCTGCCGCGCGTGCTCGCCGACCACCTCGTCGGCGAGGATCGCCGGGAACGGGCCGTGCAGGTCCCACGTCTGGAAGAACGGGCCCCAGTCGATGTACTTCGCGATCATCGCGAGGTCGAAGTTGCGGAACAGGCGCCGGCCGATGAACTTCGGCTTCGGCGGCAGGTAGCCGGTCCAGTCGATCCGGGTCGCGTTCGCGCGCGCGGCGGCCAGCGGGATCAGCTCCGGACCCTTCTTCGCCGCGTGCTGCTCCCGCACGCGCTCGTACTCCGCTGTCAGCTCGGCGATGAAGCGCGCCGCCGCGTCGTCGGACACCAGGTTCTGGCACACGCCGACCGAGCGGCTGGCGTCCGACACGTACACGACCGGGCCGCGCGAGTAGTGCGGCGCGATCTTCACGGCAGTGTGCACGCGGCTGGTGGTGGCGCCGCCGATCAGCAGCGGGATGCTGAACCCGAGCCGCTGCATCTCGCGCGCCACGTGCGCCATTTCCTCCAGCGACGGCGTGATCAGGCCCGACAGCCCGATCATGTCGGCCTTCTCGTCGCGGGCGGCCTGCAGGATCTTCTCCGCGGGGACCATCACGCCCATGTTGACGACCTCGAAGTTGTTGCACTGGAGCACGACCGACACGATGTTCTTGCCGATGTCGTGCACGTCGCCCTTGACCGTCGCGATCACCACCTTGCCCTTGGCGCGCGCCTCGCCGCCGGCCGCGACGTGGGCGGCCTTCTCGGCCTCGATGTACGGAATCAGGTGGGCGACCGCCTGCTTCATCACGCGCGCGCTCTTGACCACCTGCGGCAGGAACATCTTGCCGGCGCCGAACAGATCGCCGACGACGTTCATGCCGTCCATCAGCGGGCCCTCGATCACCTCGATCGGGCGGCCGCCGCGGGCCGCGACGGCAGCGCGGCACTCCTCGGTGTCCTCGACGATGAAATTCGTGATGCCGTGGACCAGTGCATGGGCCAGCCGCTTCTCCACCGGCTCGGCGCGCCACGCGAGGTCCTCTTCGCGCTTGCGGCCGCCGGCCTTCACCTGCTCGGCGAACTGCACCAGGCGCTCGCCCGCGTCCGGGCGGCGATTGAGGACGACGTCCTCCACGCGCTCGCGCAGCGCGGGCTCGATGTCCTCGTACACGCCGAGCTGGCCGGCGTTGACGATGCCCATGGTCATGCCGGCCTGGATCGCGTGGTACAGGAACACCGTGTGGATCGCCTCGCGCACGTGGTCGTTGCCGCGGAAGCTGAAGCTGACGTTGCTGACGCCGCCGCTCACCTTCGCATGCGGCAGGTGCCGACGGATCCACCGCGTCGCCTCGATGAAGTCGACCGCGTAGTTGTTGTGCTCCTCGATCCCGGTGGCGATGGCGAACACGTTCGGGTCGAAGATGATGTCCTCGGGCGGAAAACCGACGCGCTCGACCAGCAGGCGGTAGGCGCGTGCGCAGATCTCGGTCTTGCGCGCGAAGGTGTCGGCCTGCCCCTGCTCGTCGAAGGCCATCACGATCGCGGCCGCGCCGTAGCGCAGGCACAGCGTCGCCTGCCGAACGAACTCGGCCTCGCCTTCCTTCAGCGAGATCGAGTTGACGATCGCCTTGCCCTGCACGCACTTCAGGCCGGCCTCGATCACGCTCCACTTGGAGCTGTCGATCATCACCGGCACGCGCGCGATGTCGGGCTCGCTGGCGATCAGGTTCAGGAAGCGCGTCATCGCGGCCGCCGAGTCGAGCATCGCCTCGTCCATGTTGACGTCGATGACCTGCGCGCCGTTGTCGACCTGCTGCCGCGCGACGCCGACCGCCTCCTCGTACTGCTCGTTCAGGATCAGACGCGCGAACGCCTTCGAACCCGTGACGTTGGTGCGCTCGCCGACGTTGACGAAGAGCGAATCGTCGGCCACCGTGACCGGCTCGAGCCCCGACAGCCGCATGGGGCACGGCAGCGCCGGCACGGCGCGCGGCGCCACGCCGTCGACGGCGCGCGCGATCGCCCGGATGTGGTCCGGGGTCGTGCCGCAGCAGCCGCCGGCGATGTTGACGAAGCCCGCATCGGCGAACTCCCTCAGCAGGGCCGAGGTCACGTCCGGCGTTTCGTCGAATCCGGTCTCGCTCATCGGGTTCGGCAGCCCGGCGTTCGGATAGACGCTGACGAACACGTCCGCCTTCGCGGCGAGCTCCTCGATGTACGGACGCATCAGCGCCGCGCCGAGCGCGCAATTGAGGCCGACGGACAGCGGCCGCGCATGGCGCACCGAGTTCCAGAACGCCTCGACGGTCTGCCCCGACAGGATCCGGCCCGACGCGTCGGTCACCGTGCCGCTGATCATCACCGGATGGCGTTCGCCGCGCCGCTCGAATTCCGCCTCGATGGCGAAGATGGCGGCCTTCGCGTTCAGCGTGTCGAAGATCGTCTCGACCAGCAGCAGGTCGGCGCCGCCGTCGAGCAGCCCGCGCGCCTGCTCGCCGTAGGCCGCAACCAGCTGGTCGAAGGTGACGTTGCGCGCCCCGGGATCGTTCACGTCGGGCGAGATCGACGCGGTCTTCGGCGTCGGGCCGAGCGCGCCGGCGACGAAGCGCGGCCGGTCGGGCGTCGAGAACTTC
>JAOUJD010000228.1 GCA_029883565.1 Burkholderiaceae bacterium | reverse complement strand
CTCCGCCGTTGCGCCCGCCGCGTCCGGCGCGGCCGCCGCGCCCTCGTCGGCCCCGGCCACCACGCGATGAACGCCAGCCACCTGTTCGTAGAACTGCCAGCGCGCGTCGGCCTCGGCCTGCGCCTGGCGGCCAAGCATCTTCGCGCGTCCGGGGTCGGCCTGCGCCAGCATCGCGAAGCGGCCCTCCTTCATCGTGAACTGCTCCAGCGGCAGCGTCGGCTTGCGGGAGTCGAGCTTCAGCGGCTGGTCGGCGCCGCCCATGCCGAGACGCGGGTCGTAGTGGTACAGCGTCAGGTAGCCGCTCTTGACGGCGTCCCGCTGGTGGCTGAACCCGGTCGTCATGTCGATGCCGTGCGCGATGCAGTGGCTGTAGGCGATGATCAGCGACGGCCCGTCCCACGCCGCCGCCTCCTGGAAGGTGCGCACCGTGTGCACCGGGTTCGCACCCATCGCGACCTGCGCGACGTACACGTTGCCGTACGCCATCGCGATCATGCCGAGGTCCTTCTTGCCGATCGGCTTGCCGGCAGCCGCGAACTTGGCCACCGCGCCGCGCGGAGTGGACTTCGACGCCTGGCCGCCGGTGTTGCTGTAGACCTCGGTGTCGAGCACCAGGATGTTCACATTGCGGCCGGAGGCGAGCACGTGGTCCAGGCCGCCGTAGCCGATGTCGTAGGCCCAGCCGTCGCCGCCCACGATCCACACGCTGCGGACCACGAGGCTGTCGGCGACCGCCAGCAGGCGCGCCGCTTCGGGGACACCGAGCTTCGGCAGGATCGCATTCAGCTGCTTCACGCGGGCGCGCTGCGCCTTGATCTGCTCGTCCGTGTCCTGCGGCGCGGCGAGCAGTGCGTCGGCCAGTTCGGCGCCGATCCCGTCGCGCAGCTGCAGCACGAGCATGCGCGCCAGGTCCCGCTGCGAGTCCAGCGCCAGGCGCATGCCGAGCCCGAACTCGGCGTTGTCCTCGAACAGGCTGTTGGCCCAGGTCGGGCCCTGGCCTTCGGCGTTCTTCGAGTAAGGCGTCGTAGGCAGGTTGCCGCCGTAGATCGACGAGCAGCCGGTCGCGTTGGCGATCACGAGGTGATCGCCGTACAGCTGGGACAGCAGCTTCAGGTACGGCGTCTCGCCGCAGCCCGAGCAGGCGCCCGAGTACTCGAACAGCGGCTGCCGCAGCTGCGAGCCGCGCAGGCCGTCGATCGTGTCGAACGACGGCCGCACCTCCTTGAGGCCCAGGAAGAAGTCGTAGTTGGCGCGCTCCGCCTCCAGGTGCTCGAGCTTCGGCGCCATGTTGATGGCCTTGTGCTTGACCACCTGCTTGCTGCGGGTCGGGCAGACGTCCACGCAGGCGCCGCAGCCGGTGCAGTCTTCCGGCGCCACCTGGAGGCTGTACATCATGCCCTCGAGGCTGTCCTTGCGGCTCCACGGCACCGCCTTGAAGGTCGACGGCGCACGCTTCATCTCGTCCGGCGAGAACACCGTCATGCGGATCGCGGCGTGCGGGCACACGAGCGGGCAGATCGCGCACTGGGTGCACAGCTGCGCGTCCCAGATCGGGATCTCCAGAGCAATGCTGCGTTTCTCCCACTGCGTGGTGCCGGTCGGGAAGGTCCCGTCCACCGGCATCGCCGACACCGGCAGCAGGTCGCCCTTGCCGTCCAGCATCATCGCCGTCACGCGCTGCACGAAGTCCGGCGCCGCCTTGGGCACGATGGGCCGGCGCGACATCAGCGAGTCCGCCCGCGCCGGCACCGCCACCTCGGCCATGGCCGCCAGCGAGCCGTCGACCGCGGCGAAGTTGCGCGCCAGCACGGTCTCGCCGCGCCGGCCGTAGGTCTTGCGGATCGCGTCCTTGATCTTCGCGATCGCCTCGTCGCGCGGCAGGATGCCCGAGATCGCGAAGAAGCAGGCCTGCGTCACCGTGTTGATGCGGCCCGCCAGCCCCGCCTGCTTGGCGACGGCCAGGGCGTCCACCACGAAGAACCTGAGCTTGCGCTCGATGATCGCCTGCTGCGCCTCGCGCGGCAGCTTGCCCCACACCTCGTCAGCCCCGTACGGGCTGTTCAGCAGGAAGGTCGCGCCGGGGCGGGCCAGCTCGAGCACGTCGAGCTTCTCCATGAACTCGAACTGGTGACAGGCGATGAAGTCCGCCCGCCCGATCAGGTAGGTCGACTCGATCGGCTGCGGGCCGAAGCGCAGGTGCGACACGGTGATCGCGCCGGACTTCTTGCTGTCGTAGACGAAGTAGCCCTGCGCGTACAGATCGGTGTTCTCGCCGATGATCTTGACCGTGTTCTTGGTCGCGCCGACGGTGCCGTCGGCCCCCAGGCCGTAGAACACGGCCCGCGTCACGCCGGCCGACTCGGTGTCGAATTCGGCGTCGACCTTGAGCGACAGGTGGGTCACGTCGTCCGTGATGCCGACGGTGAAGTGGCGCTTGGGGTTCGCGCGCGCAGCCTCGTCGAGCACCGCCCTGGCCATCGCCGGCGTGTATTCCTTCGACGACAGGCCGTAGCGGCCGCCGATCACGCGCGGCAGCGGCGTGCCCTGGGGCCAACCCTCGGCCAGCGCGGTAACGACGTCCTGGTAGAGCGGCTCGCCGATCGCGCCCGGCTCCTTGGTCCGGTCCAGCACCGCGATGGAGCGGACCGTCTTCGGCAGCGACCCGATGAACGCCTGCACGTCGAACGGCCGGTACAGGCGCACCGTCACGATGCCGACCTTCTCGCCGGCGGCGACCAGCTTGTCGACCGCCTCGCGCGATGCGCCGACGCCCGAGCCCATCTGCACGAGCACGCGCTCCGCGTCCGGAGCGCCGCTGTACCAGAACAGGCTGTACTTGCGGCCCGTCACCTTCGCAAAACGCTGCATGGCCTCCGTGACCACGCCCGGCACCGCCGCGTAGAAGGGGTTGCAGGCCTCGCGTGCCTGGAAGAACACGTCGGGGTTCTGCGCGGTGCCGCGGATCACCGGGGCGTCCGGGTTGAGCGCCCGCTTCCGATGCGCCACCACCAGTTCGTCGTCGATCAGAGCGCGCGCGTCCTCCTCCGGCAGCAGGTCGATCTTGTTGACTTCGTGGCTGGTGCGGAAGCCGTCGAAGAAGTGCAGGAACGGCACGCGCGCCTTCAGCGTCGCCATGTGCGCGATCATCGCCATGTCCTGCGCTTCCTGCACGCTCGACGCCGCCAGCAGGGCAAAGCCCGTCGTGCGCGCGCTCATCACGTCGCTGTGGTCGCCGAAGATGGACAGCGCATGGGTCGCCAGCGTGCGGGCGGCGATGTGGAACACCGCGGGCGTCAGCTCGCCGGCGATCTTGAACATGTTGGGCAGCTTCAGCAGCAGCCCCTGCGACGCCGTGAAGGTCGTCGTCAGCGCGCCCGCCTGCAGCGAACCGTGCACCGCGCCCGCGGCGCCGGCCTCGCTCTGCATCTCGATCACCTCGGGCACCTGTCCCCACAGGTTCTTCGTGCCGGCGGCCGACCAGGCGTCGGCCAGCTCCCCCATCGTCGAGGACGGCGTGATCGGATAGATGGCGATGACCTCGCTCATCAGGTGGGCGATACGGGCGGCGGCCTCGTTGCCGTCGAGCACATACGGGTGTTTGATCATGGCTCTCTCTGCTACAGGATTCCGGCCTTGCCGGCTTCCCAGCGGCGGAATTCGGTGGTGAGCAGCGCGACGTGTTCGCGCTCCTCGGCCGCCAGTTCGCGGTACAGCTCGCGCTCGACCGACCCTTCGGGGGCGCGTTCGCCTTCACGCGAGAAGAACTCCACCGCGCGCTCCTCGAACGCGATGGCGATGCGGAACAGGTTCGCGGGATCCTCCGGCCTGCGGTCGACTCCGGCGAAGATCGCCGCGCGGTCGAGCTGGAAGTCCGCCGACGGCGCGGGCAGGTCCGCGTGGTAGCGCCTGGACAGCGTCTCCATGTGCTCCTGCTCCATCTCCGCGAAGCGGCCGAACAGGTCCTGCAGCACCGGGTCCTTCGAATCGCGCGCGGCGCGCTGGTAGAAGGCGTGCCCGCCCAGCTCGATCTCGAAAGCCTTGCGCACCGCTTCGAGCGCACGGTCGTCCTGGATGGCGCCGCGGTCGAGCAGTTCGAGCTTGCCTTTGCAGTACGGGCACAGGCCGTACGGGAACGCGAACCCCTCGGCGACCTTGTGGCACTCGGTGCAGCGCCAGCGCAGTTCCATGCCGGCGCAGCAGATGTAGGACTCGTCTCCTTCGAGGGGACGGTGGCAGCGCGGGCAGATGTTCATGACTTGACCTCGGCGGTGGCGGCGGGACTGGGGGCGGACGCGGCGGCGGCCGACGCCCCCACCGGCAGCGGCGGCACGAACGCGTCGGCGTCGGCCTGCGTGATCGGCCACTTGGTCTTGCCGCTCGCCAGGTACGCGCCGATCGCGCGCGCGGCCCGGCGCCCGGCGCCCATCGCCAGGATGACGGTGGCGCCGCCGGTCACGATGTCGCCGCCGGCGAACACGCCCGGGACGCTGGTGGCCTGCGTTGCCTCGTCGGCGACGATGTAGCCCCACTTGTTGAGCT
>JAOUJD010000267.1 GCA_029883565.1 Burkholderiaceae bacterium | reverse complement strand
GCTGCACCACGCCCCGGGCCGCGCCTTCACGCATGTTCACGATGGCCTGGTCCATCCAGGCGACCATGCCGTCGAGCCGCTTGAGCCAGCTTTCGTAGTCGCGGGTCGTCTCGAACGGCTGTGCACTCGACCCGGAGCCGAGCGCCGGCATCAGCGTGAGCAGGCTGCCCGCCTGGTTGATCGGCAGCAGGTACGAGGGGAACCGTTCGGCCGCCTGCTCGCGCTCGCGCTCGCGAACGAAGATGTCGTAGGAAATCCGCTCGGCCGGCGACAGGCGTGCCGGATCGATCGTCCTGACTTCGGCGAGATACCGCTCGTTCATCGCGCTCCGTTCGGCGCGGACCTCCGGGCCGATGTCGTTCGGCAGACGGTCGTCATAGCGATGGTCGCCGATGAACGTCGCGTGCAGCGGATGCATCCGCAGGTAGTCCTCGAAGTAGCGTTCGAGCAGCGCATTGAACGTCCCCGAGGCGTCGACGGTCGGCGGCTCGGGCGCAGTCGGCGTGCCGGGCTGGCCGGCGCAACCGGCCAGGACGGCGCTCAGGACCAGGACAGTCAGGTGATGAAGCTTCATGGGCGTCGCGAAACGGGTGGAAAGGGCGCGGATTATACGGGCTTGCGCCTCGCTACGGCCGGGGCCCCTCATCTCTCGAGGATCGCCGTGACCCCCATGCCGCCCGCGGTGCAGATCGAGACCAGCCCGCGACCACCGCCGCGCTGGTCGAGCAGCTTGGCCAGCGTCGCAAGGATGCGTGCGCCCGTGGCCGCGAACGGATGGCCGACCGCCAGGCTGCTGCCCTTGACGTTCAGCTTCGCGCGGTCGATGGCGCCGAGTGGGGCGTCGAGGCCGAGCCGGTCGCGGCAGAACACCGGCGACTCCCAGGCCTTGAGCGTGCAGAGCACCTGGGCCGCGAACGCCTCGTGGATCTCGTAGAAGTCGAAGTCCTGCAGTCCGATCCCCGCGTCGCCCAGCATCCGGGGCACGGCATACGCGGGTGCCATGAGCAGTCCCTCCTCGCGGACGAAGTCCACCGCCGCCACCTTGCCATGGGTGAGATAGGCGAGCACCGGCAGGTCACGCTCGCGGGCCCACTCCTCGCTCGCGAGCAGCACGGCGGACGCCCCGTCCGTCATGGGCGTGGAGTTGCCCGCGGTCAGCGTCGCCGAACCGTCCATCGGAAACGCAGGCTTGAGCTTCGCCAGGCGCTCCAGGCTGGTGTCGCGCCGCAGGTTGTCGTCCTCGCGCAGGCCCCGGTAGCCGATGACCAGGTCGCCGTAGAAGCCCTCCTCGTACGCGGCGGCCGCCCGCCGGTGGCTCTCGAGCGCCAGCTGGTCCTGGGCCTCGCGGCCGACCTGCCAGCGCCCGGCCATGAGTTCGCAACTCTGGCCCATCGAGAGACCGGTCCTCGGCTCGACCACCTGCGGCAGGTTCGGCTTCAGGTGCTTCGGCCTCAGCCCCAGCCAGGGCTTCAGGCGCGCGACGGCGTCGCGCCCGCGGGCGCTGCGCAACATCAGTCGGCGCAGCCCTTCACTGACGCCGATCGGCGCATCGCTCGCCGTGTCCACGCCTGCCGCGATGCCGCTGTCGATCTGTCCCAGGGCAATCTTCGTACCGAGGATGATCGCCGTCTCCAGGCTGGTGCCGCAGGCGCGCTGCAGGTCGAAGGCGGGCGTCTCGGGCGTGAGACCGCTCGAGAGGACGGACTCGCGCGCCAGGTTGAAGTCCCGGGAATGCTTCAGCACCGCGCCGGCACCGACATCCCCCAGGCGCTGTCCCGACAATCCGTATTTATCCACCACCCCCCTGAGTACCGCGGTCAGCATGTCCTGATTGCTGCACTCGGCATACGCCCCCATGGCGCGCGCGAACGGGATGCGGACACCGCCGACGATGGCGACGCGGCGGACGTTGCGGGCAACGAGCATGGGCAACTCCAGGGCGGTTTCGGTGAGGACGCGAGTATAGGCGTCCGGATCCCGGCGACGCTGCGCACCGGCCGCCGGGCAGCCGTCCTGATATCCTAGTGAGTCTTCCCGCCGATGATTCCGGCACTCCCCGGAGACCCTTCATGAGTACGCTGCAACTGCTGGCCGCCGACGGTAACCGTCTCTCCGCCTACGTCGTCAAGCCCGCCGGTGCCCCCCGCGGCGCCGTCGTCGTGATCCAGGAAATCTTTGGCGTCAATTCACACATCCGCCGCGTGGCCGAGCAATACGCAGCGCAAGGCTACGTCACGATCGCGCCGGCCATGTTCGACCGCTTCCAGAAGGGCGTGGACCTGGACTACGACGCGGCCAGCGTGCAGGCCGGCATCGACCTGATGACGAAGACGACCAACGAAGGCGCCATCGCGGACGCCAATGCGGCCATCGATGCCGTGGCCCACGCGGGACGCGTGGGCATGGTCGGGTACTGCTGGGGTGGACGCGTGACGTACCTGTCGGGCTGCCGCACCAACATCGCGGCCGGCGTCGCCTACTACGGCGGGGGCATTGCGCAACTGCTGCCGGAGACCCCGCGCTGCCCGATGCTGTTCCATTTCGGCGAGCACGACTCGCACATCCCTCTCGCCGACGTCGGCCGGCTCCGCGAGGCATTCCCGCAGGGCACCTACCATCTCTATCCGGCCGGCCACGGCTTCAACTGCAGCGATCGCGCCGACTTCGACGCCGCGAGCGCACGACTCGCGTTCGAGCGCTCCGTCGAATTCTTCCGCGAGCACCTGGGATAAGGACGAAGACACATGTCACTCAAACTCAAGGATTCTTCCCTCTTCCGGCAACAGTGCTACGTCGACGGCGCGTGGATCGACGCCGACGGCGGCGGCAACATCGAGGTCACCAACCCGGCCTCGGGCGCGACCCTCGGCACCGTGCCCAATCTCGGCGTGGCCGAGACGCGCCGCGCCGTCGAAGCCGCGGCGGCCGCGTTTGCGCAATGGTCGGCGCACACCGCGAAGGAGCGCGCGGCGATCCTTCGCCGTTGGCACGACCTGATGCTTGCGAACGTCGACGACCTCGCGGTGCTCATGACCGCCGAGCAGGGCAAGCCGCTGGCGGAAGCCAAGGGCGAGATCGCATACGCAGCGTCCTTCATCGAGTGGTTCGCCGAGGAGGGCAAGCGCGTATACGGCGACGTGATCCCGGGGCACCAGCGCGACAAGCGCATCGTGGTGCTGCGCCAGCCGATCGGCGTGGTGGCGGCCATCACCCCGTGGAACTTCCCGGCCGCGATGATCACCCGCAAGGCCGGACCGGCGCTGGCCGCGGGCTGCACGTTCGTCTGCAAGCCCGCGACGCAGACGCCGTATTCGGCGCTTGCCATGGCCGAACTCGCGCACCGTGCCGGCATCCCGAAGGGCGTGTTCAGCGTCGTGACCGGATCCGCGACCTCGATCGGCGGCGAGATGACCTCGAATCCGCTGGTGCGCAAACTCACGTTCACGGGATCCACCGAGATCGGCAAGAAGCTCATGCAGCAGTGCGCCGGGACACTGAAGAAGCTCTCGCTCGAGCTGGGCGGCAACGCCCCGTTCATCGTCTTCGACGACGCCGACCTCGACGCCGCCGTGCAGGGCGCCATCGCGAGCAAGTACCGCAACACGGGACAGACCTGCGTCTGCGCCAACCGCCTGCTCGTGCAGGACGGCGTCTACGACGCGTTCGTCGCGAAGCTCGCGGACGCGGTACGCGCGCTGCGCGTCGGCGACGGTCTGCAGGGTCCGACGGAACAGGGTCCGCTGATCGACGCCAAGGCCGTGGCCAAGGTCGAGGAGCACATCGCGGACGCCGTGGCCAAAGGCGGCCGGATCGCGCTCGGCGGCAAGCGCCACGCACTGGGCGGGACGTTCTTCGAACCCACGATCGTCACGCACGTGAAGCCGGACATGCTGGTCGCGCGCGAGGAGA
>JAOUJD010000227.1 GCA_029883565.1 Burkholderiaceae bacterium | reverse complement strand
GGACAGGTCCTTGGTGTCGCGCGGATACATGAAGACGCCGCCGCGCATCAGGATCCGGTGCGCCTCGGCGACCAGGCTCGCGATCCAGCGCATGTTGAAGTCCTTGCCGCGCACGCCGGTCCGGCCCTCGAGGCATTCGTCGACGTAGCGCTTGATCGGCGGCTCCCAGAAGCGGCTGTTGCTGGTGTTGATCGCGAACTCCTGCGTCTCGGCCGGGACCGTGATCTGCGGATGGGTGAGCTTGAATTCGCCGAGGTTGGGGTCGAGCGTGAAACCCACGACGCCGCTGCCGACCGTCAGCACCAGCATCGTCACCGGCCCGTAGATCGCGTAGCCGGCGGCTACCTGCGCCGCACCGGGCTGCAGGAAGTCCGCCTCGGTCACCTCCCGCCCCGAGTCGATCGCGGACTGCGGCGCGCGCAGGATCGAAAAGATGCTGCCGACCGAGACGTTGACGTCGATGTTGCTGGAGCCGTCGAGCGGGTCGAACACCAGCAGGTACTTGCCGCGCTTGTACGTGGACGGGATCTGGTACGGCTCGTCCATCTCCTCGGAACCGAGCCCGGCGAGGTGGCCCGACCATTCGGTGGTGCGGATGAAGATCTCGTTGCTGACCACGTCGAGCGGCTTCTGCACTTCGCCCTGGACGTTGAGCTGCGCGTGGGTCTGCGCGGCCGCCGCCAGCTGGCGGCTCATCGGATCGCCGAGCTCGCCGAAGGCCACGGCCCGTGCGATCGCCTTGGCAGCGAGCGCCACGTCGAGGATCAACGCATTGAGGGCTCCGCTCGCCTGCGGATAGTGTCTGCGCTGCTCGATCAGGTACTGCGTCAGGGTGCGTCGGTTGGACAGCGGCATCGTGGGTCCCGGGGCGGTCAGGCGGCGGTATTCTGGAACACCCGGCTCGCCAGGATGTCCTCCGGCGCCAGGGTGGTCAGGTCGGTTTCGGTGAGGGCGCGCTCGCGCACCGTGAACAGGCGCGAAGCCGCGCGCAGCCGGGCGCGGTCGAGGGCGTTGCGCACGCTGCGGGCATTCGCGAAATGCGGCTGCCGCATCCGAAGCGCGAGGTACTGCTCGAACGCCGCGCGGGCGCCCTCGGCGAACTGGTAGTGCTGCCCGGCCAGCATCTTCTCGGCAATCTGCATCAGCTCGCCTTCCGAGTAATCGGGGAAGTCGATGTGGTGCGCGATGCGCGAGCTCATGCCCGGATTGGACCGGAAGAACGTCTCCATCCGGTCCCGGTACCCGGCGAGGATCACGACCAGGTCGTCGCGGTTGTTCTCCATCACCTGCAGCAGGATCTCGATCGCCTCCTGGCCGTAGTCGCGCTCGTTCTCGGGGCGGTACAGGTAGTACGCCTCGTCGATGAAGAGGACGCCGCCCATCGCGCGCTTCAGCACCTCCTTCGTCTTGGGTGCGGTGTGGCCGATGTACTGGCCGACCAGGTCGTCGCGCGTGACGCTGACGACATGGCCCTTGCGGACGTAGCCCAACCGATGAAGGATCTGCGCCATCTTCAGCGCGACCGTCGTCTTGCCGGTGCCGGGGTTGCCGGTAAAGCTCATGTGCAGCGACGGCGCGCTCGCCTCGAGGCCCAGCTGGCCGCGCGCACGCGACACCACCAGGAAGGCCGCAATGTCCCGGATGCGCTTCTTCACGGGCGCCAGGCCGACCAGGTCGCGGTCGAGCTCGTCCAGCACCTCGAGCACGTGCGTGTCGCGCAGGATCGCCTGCAGGTCGACGGTCGGCGCCACGGAGGCGTTCATCGACCTACTCGTAGCGAGCGCCGGCCGGCCGCATGGCCGAGTAGGCGTGGGTGCTGTAGCGCTGCGTCCGCCCGGCCGCCTCCTGACGCTGCAGGCCGAAGCCAGGCTCGTTCGCGGGACGGTTGACGATGAACGACAGGCACATCGACTCCACGCCGCGCGTGTTGTCGAAGGCGTTTACCTTGATGTAGTGGTTCGGAAACGCCTTGCGGCAGGCGTTGACCTCGAACAGCACCGCGGCGCCGTCCTTCACCGTGAACATCGGCAGGCCCCACATCTCCCAGTACGTGTTGCGGGGGTGCGGATCGTCCGTGTACTCGACCGACAGCGCCCAGCCCCGTCCGAGGGCGTAGTCGACCTGCGCGCGGATTTCATCGTCGGTCAGGTCGGGCAGGAACGAAAAAGTGCCTTGAGTGATGCGCATGCGATGTCTCCTGCTCAGCTGGGGGTGGCCGTGACGGCGAAGTCCGGCGTGTCTGTCGAGGTGTAGTTGAAGCTGACGTCCTTCCAGGTGTCGAGCGCCTGCGCCAGCGGGGTGCACCACTTCGCGGCGGCATTGAGGATGTCCGGCCCCTCATTGGCGATGTCGCGACCCTCGTTGCGCGCCTTGACCATCGCCTCGAGCGCGACGCGGTTGGCGATGGCTCCGGCCTGGATGCCCGCCGGGTGGCCGATCGTGCCACCGCCGAACTGCAGGACCACGTCGTCGCCGAACAGCGTCAGCAGCTGGTGCATCTGCCCCGCGTGGATACCGCCCGAGGCCACCGGCATCACCTTGCGCAGGTCGACCCAGTCCTGGTCGAAGAACAGGCCGCGCTGCAGGTCCTGCCGCGTGTAGGCGTCGCGGCAGACGTTGTAGTAGCCCTGCACCGTCATCGGGTCGCCCTCGAGCTTGCCGACCGCCGTGCCGGCGTGCAGGTGGTCCACGCCCGCCAGGCGCAGCCACTTGGCGATCACGCGGAAGCTCACGCCGTGGTTCTTCTGGCGCGTGTAGGTGCCGTGGCCCGCGCGGTGCATGTGCAGGATCATGTCGTTGCGACGCGCCCAGTTCGACATCGACTGGATCGCGGTCCAGCCGATGACGAGGTCGATCATCAGGATGTTCGAGCCCAGTTCCTTCGCGAATTCGGCACGCTCGTACATGTCCTCCATCGTCGCGGCCGTCACGTTCAGGTAGTGGCCCTTGATCTCGCCGGTATTGGCCTGCGACTTGTTGACCGCCTCCATGCAGAACAGGAACCGGTCGCGCCAGTGCATGAAGGGCTGCGAGTTGATGTTCTCGTCGTCCTTCGTGAAGTCGAGGCCGCCGGTCAGCGCCTCGTAGACGACGCGGCCGTAGTTCTTGCCCGACAGGCCGAGCTTGGGCTTCATCGTCGCGCCAAGCAGCGGACGCCCGTACTTGTCGAGGCGCTCGCGCTCGACGACGATCCCCGTCGGCGGGCCCTTGAAGGTCTTAACGTAGGCGGCCGGGATGCGGATGTCCTCCAGCCGCGCCGCCTTCAGCGGCTTGAAGCTGAAGACGTTGCCGATCAGGCTCGCCGTCATGTTGGCGATCGAGCCCTCCTCGAACAGGATGATGTCGTAGGCGATATAGGCGAAGTACTGCGCCTCCTTGCCGGTGCCTTCGCCGGTGCCCGGGACCACGTCGACGCGATAGGCCTTGGCCTGGTAGGACTCGTGCGCCGTGAGCAGGTCGGTCCACACCACGGTCCAGGTCGCGGTCGACGATTCGCCGGCCACGGCCGCAGCGGCCTCGTCCGGGTCGACGCCCTCCTGAGGCGTGATCCGGAAGACGCAGATCACGTCCGTGTCCTTCGGCTCGTAGTCAGGGCGCCAGTACCCCATCTGCCGGTACTTCAGGACGCCACCGCGGTAGCGCTCCTTGGTGTCCCGGATCATTCCATCGACCGGCTTGTTCATCGAATCCGTCTCCTGTTGCAGCGCACCCGCGCCAGTTGTAGGGACTTTAGGGGCCTCGATATATAAGGTACAGTCACTTTTTCTGACGCTTAGATTCAGTTTTTCTTATGAAAAACGCCACGCTCAGGCAGTTTCGGGTGTTTGCAGCGACGGCACGGCACCGGAGCTTCAGCAAGGCCGCCGAGGAACTGCACCTGACGCCACCGGCCGTCTCGATGCAGATCCGTGAACTGGAGGAGCAGGTCGGTCTGCCGCTATTCGACCGCTCCAAGCGGCAGGTCGCGCTGACCGTGACCGGCGAATACCTGCTCGTCTATGCGAAGAAGATCCTGTCGACCCTGAAGGACGCCGAGGATGCGGTTGCGCGCTTCCGCGGCCTGGAGTCGGGCCGGGTCTCGATCGGGATGGTGAGCACGGCCGAGTACTTCGTACCGAGGCTGCTGGCGCGCTTCCGCCACGAGCACCCGGCGATCGAAGTGAGGCTGGCGGGGGGGCGCAACAGCGAAGACCTTGTGTCGATGCTGCAGGCCAACGAGGTGGATCTCGCGATCATGGGCCGCCCGCCGCGCGAGCTGGCGACGCGCGCGGAGCCCTTTGCCGTGCATCCGCACGCCGTGGTCACTGCGCCCGACCACCCGCTGACCCGCATCGGCCACGCCCCGGCGAGCCTGCTGAACAACTACGAGTTCATCATCCGCGAGCCGGGCTCCGGCACGCGCGCCGCGATGGAAAGGTACTTCGCGGACCACCGACTGCAGCCCCGCGTGGCGATGGAAATGGCGAGCAACGAGACGATCAAGCAGGCGGTGATCGCCGGAATGGGTATCAGCTTCCTGTCGTTGCACACGGTCGGGCTCGAACGCAAGGCGGGCCTCCTCGCCGTCCCCGACATCGAAGGC
>JAOUJD010000226.1 GCA_029883565.1 Burkholderiaceae bacterium | reverse complement strand
CGGAGGAAATGCTGGTGCCGCCGGACAAGTCGTCGATCACCTTCCGCATCCATCCGAAGGCACGCTTCTACAACGGCGATCCGGTGACCGCGGCCGACGTCGAGCATTCGTTCGCCATGCTGATCAGCAAGGGTGCGGCCCCGGCGGTGCGCGCTTCGCTCAGCGGAGTCAAGGGCGCGGAAGTGCTGGACGAGCGCACGGTCCGCTTCGACCTCAATGACCGGTCGGACGACACGATATTCAATGTCGCCGGGATCCCCGTGTTCTCGCGCAAGTGGGGGCAGGGCGCCGACGGCAAGCCGAAGCCCTTCGACGAGATCGTCACCGAATACCCGATCACGACCGGGCCGTACACGATCGCGCGCACCGACTCCGGGCGCGGCATCGAGTTCGCGCGCAATCCCGACTATTGGGCCCGCGACCTCGGCGTCCGGCGCGGCCAGTTCAACTTCGACCGGGTCGTGTATCGCATGTACGCTGACCGCTCCATCAGCATGGAAGCGTTCAAGGCCGGGGAATTCGACCTGATCCAGGAATACGTTCCGCAGCAGTGGGTCCGGCAGCACGACGGCGCGAAATGGCGCGACGGCCGCATCGTCAAGAAGGTGTTCACCTACGGCATGGGCAAGGGCATGCAGGCGTACCTGCTCAACCTGCGGCGGCCGCTGTTCCAGGATGCTCGCGTCCGCGAGGCGCTCGACTACAGCTACGACTTCGAGAAGATCAACCTCTACAACGAGCGGCGGCGCTCGTACAGCCTGTTCTCCAATTCCGATTTTGCCGCCGCGGGGCTGCCGGGGCCGGGCGAGCTCAAGCTGCTGGAGCCGTTCCGGGCGCAGTTGCCGGCCGAGGTGTTCGGGCCGCCGTACCAGCCTCCCCGCACCGATACCGGGCCCAGCGCGCTGCGGGAGAACCTGAAGAAGGCGCGCGCGCTGCTCGAGCAGGCCGGGTGGAAGGTCGACGCCAGCGGAATCCTGCGCAACGCGAAGGGCGAGCCGTTCGAGTTCGAGTACCTCGAGACGCAGGGCGGCCCGCAGTTCCGCACCGTCACCTGGCAGCGCAACCTCGCCAAGCTGGGCATCAGGATGAGCGCGCGGACTGTCGACTTCGCGCTGTATCGAAAGCGGCTGGAAGTCTTCGATTTCGACGCGATCACGATCCGCGTCCCGGACTTCGCGCTGCCTTCGGCGATCGACTATGTCGAAACGCTCGGCTCCAAGACGGCGGACGTGACCGGGTCGGGCAATCTGCGCGGATTGAAGGACCCCGCCGTGGACGCCATGCTGGCGGCGATGACCGAGGCGAAGACCTACGCCGAGCTGCGGGACGCGTGCCGGGCGCTCGATCGCATCGTCATGCACAGGCACTACCAGGTGCCGCAGCTGTATTCGCCGGGATACGCGATCTCCTATTGGAACAAGTTCGGCCTGCCCGCGACCACGCCCAAGTACTACACGATCGACGAATCCGCGGAGTGGCCGGTCTGGGCCGTGGGCAGCTGGTGGAGCAAGGATGCACCTGCCCAATAGCTCCGGCAGACCCGCCATGACCGAAAGTTCCCCATGCTGATCTACGCGGCCAAGCGCCTACTGCTGATGATCCCGACGATCCTCGGCGTGCTCACGATCACGTTCGTCGTCATCCAGCTGGTCCCCGGCGGGCCGGTCGACCAGCTGGTCGCCGAAATGCGCGCCGGCTCGCTCGGCGAAGGTGCTCGCTCCGGCAC
Organism: Burkholderiaceae bacterium; assembly: GCA_029883565.1. Taxonomy (GTDB): domain Bacteria; phylum Pseudomonadota; class Gammaproteobacteria; order Burkholderiales; family Burkholderiaceae_F; genus JAOUJD01. Next base: position 2,920 of record JAOUJD010000226.1, on the reverse strand, counting down.
TGCCGGCCGGCGCGACCTTGACGCGAAGCAGATCGAGGAGATCAAGAAGCTCTATGGGTTCGACAAGCCGCCGCACACGCGCTACTTCGAGATGCTCGCGAGTTTCGCGCGCTTCGACCTCGGCCGCAGTTTCATGCACAACAAGGACGTCTGGCAGCTCATCAAGGAAAAGCTGCCGGTATCGATCAGTCTCGGCCTGTGGACGTTTCTGCTGTCGTACCTGATCTCGATCCCGCTGGGGATCGCGAAGGCGGTGCGCGAGGGTTCCCGCTTCGACACGGTGACCACGATGCTCGCGCTGGTCGGCTTCGCGCTGCCCGGCTTCGCGCTGGGCGTGCTGCTGATCGTGCTGTTCGCCGGCGGGACGTTCCTCGACTGGTTCCCGCTGCGCGGCCTCACTTCCGAGAACTGGTCGAGCCTTGCCTGGCCCGCGCGCATCGTCGATTACCTCTGGCACCTGGTGCTGCCGCTTACCTGCTACGCGATCGGCAGCTTCGCCGTGGTCACGTTCCTGACCAAGAACACGTTCGTCGAGGAGATCCGCAAGCAGTACGTGTTGGTCGCCCGGGCCAAGGGCCTCTCCGAGCGGCAGGTGCTCTACAAGCACGTGTTCCGCAACGCGTTGATCCCCATCGTCACCGGCTTCCCCAGCGCCTTCGTCGCCGCGTTCTTCGCGGGATCGATCCTCATCGAGACGCTGTTCTCGCTGGATGGGCTCGGGCTGCTCAGCTACGAATCGATCGTGCGCCGCGACTATCCGGTCGTCCTTGGTTCGCTCTATTTCTTCACGCTGATCGGGCTCGCCGTGAAGCTGGTCGCGGACCTGCTCTACGTGGTCGTCGATCCGCGCGTCCAGTTCGGGGCGGTGGGCAAGTGAGCGCGGGCGCGAACGTGGGCGTCGCGGACGACCGCCGCGCGGGGGCCGTCGCCGGGGGGCGCGCCGCCACGTCGCGGTCGCCCAACCAGCGGGCGTGGGCACGCTTCAAGCGCAATCGCCTGGGCTATGCGGCGCTGTGGGTGTTCGGCGTGCTGCTCGCGTTCGCGACCCTGGCCGAGCTCGTGAGCAACGAACGGCCGCTCGCCGCGCGGTACCAGGGGGAGCTGTTCTTCCCGATCGTCAGCAACCAGCCCGAGACGACGTTCGGCGGCGATTTCCGGACGCCGACCGACTGGCACGACCCGTTCATCCGCGAACGCTTCGCGCAAGAAGGCAACTGGGCGCTCTTCACGCTCAATCCCTACTCGGCGAACAGCGTCAACTATTTCGACAAGGTTCCGGCGCCCGCGCCACCCAGCCGGCAGAACCTGCTGGGGACCGACGACAGCGGCCGCGATATGGCGGCGCGCCTGCTGTACGGCTTCCGGGTGAGCGTATGGTTCGGCTTCGCGCTGACGTCGGCGGCGGTGCTGCTGGGCGTTCTCATGGGGGCGGTCCAGGGCTATTTCGGCGGCCGGATCGACCTGGGCGCGCAGCGCCTGATAGAGATCTGGAACTCGATTCCCGACCTCTATCTGCTGATCATCATCGCGTCGATCTTCGAGCCGTCGCTGCTGCTGCTGCTCGGCGTGTTCGCGCTGTTCGGCTGGATCGGCCTGTCCGATTACGTGCGCGCGGAGTTCCTGCGCAATCGCAGCCTGGAGTTCGTCAAGGCGGCGCGCGCGATGGGGCTGTCCAACGCGCAGATCATCTGGCGCCACATCCTGCCGAACTCGATGACGCCGGTCATCACCTTCCTGCCGTTCCGGATGAGCGCGTCCATCCTGTTCCTCGCTTCGCTCGACTTCCTCGGGCTGGGCGTGCCCAACCTGCCTTCGCTCGGCGATCTGCTGCGCCAGGGCAAGGAAAACCTCGACGCGTGGTGGATCTCGGTGCCGACGTTTCTGGTGCTGGTGCTGACGCTGCTCCTGCTGACGTTCATCGGCGACGCGCTGCGCGACGCGTTCGACACCCGCAAATCGTGAGGCGGCGACCATGACGACTCCCGCTCCGCTGCTTGCCGTCGACAACCTCTGCGTCAATTTCGGCCCGTCGCAGGTCGTCGATCGCGTGTCGTTCGAGGTCGCCGCCGGCGAAAAATTCGCGCTGGTCGGCGAGTCGGGGTCAGGCAAGTCGGTGACCGCGCTGTCGGTCCTGCGCCTGCTCGAGACTGCGACCTACTCCGGCAGGATTCGCTTCGAGGGAGAGGATCTGCTGCAGAAGAGCGAGCGGGAAATGCAGGGCCTGCGCGGGCGCGACGTCGCGATGATCTTCCAGGAGCCGATGACGGCGCTCAATCCTCTCTATACCGTTGGCAACCAGATCGCCGAGGTGCTCGAGCTGCACGAGGCGCTCGACAGCAAGCGCGCGCACGACCGTGCCATCGACCTGCTCGCGCGCACCGGCATCCCCGATCCGCGCGAGAAGGTGGATGCTTATCCGCACCAGCTGTCCGGAGGCCAGCGCCAACGCGCGATGATCGCGATGGCGCTGGCCTGCCGGCCCAAGCTTCTGATCGCCGACGAGCCGACAACGGCGCTCGATGTCACCATCCAGGCGCAGATCCTGGCGCTGCTCGACGACCTGCAAGGCGAATTCGGGATGGCCATCCTGTTCATCACGCACGACCTGAACCTGGTCCGGCGCTTCACGCACCGGGTGGGCGTCATGGAGAGGGGGCGGCTGGTCGAGCAGGGGGCGACCGCCGAAGTGTTCGCGCGGCCGCAGGACCCGTATACGGTCAAGCTGATCAACAGCCGCCCGGAGCGCGCGGTTCAGCCGGTGCCGGCCGACGCGCCCGTGCTCGCCGCCACGCGCGGTGTCAACGTCGACTTTGTTTCGGTCAAAGGCTGGTTCGGCAGGAACGTGTTCCACGCGGTGCGGGACGCCACGCTCGAATTGAGGCGGGGCGAGACGCTGGGGCTGGTCGGCGCGGCCGGCTCC
>JAOUJD010000027.1 GCA_029883565.1 Burkholderiaceae bacterium | reverse complement strand
GTCGGACATCCGCGTCAAGCGGCTGAACGGCAAGTGCGACCGGGTCCTGGTCGATGCCCCTTGCTCTGGCAGCGGCACGTCGCGGCGCAATCCCGACCTGAAGTGGCGCTTCACCGAGAGCGAGCTCGCGCGCGTGAACGGAGTGCAGCATGCGGTGCTGCGCGCGGCCGCTCGCCTGGTCAAGCCCGGGGGGCGACTCGTCTACGCGACCTGCTCGCTGCTGGATCTCGAGAACAGGGAAGTCATCGAGGCTTTCCTGGGTGAGCATCCCGGCTTCGAAGTCGTGCCGGCTGCCACCGTCCTGCGTGCCCAGAAGATCGAGGTGGATCACCTGGCGCGATTTGCCCCGTATTTCGTGATGCTGCCGCACCTGCATGGCACCGACGGGTTCTTCGCCGCCGTCCTCGAGCGCACGGGATGAACGCCACCTCGTTGCTCCAGGAGATCGTTGCCGTCGCGCGGGAGGACTTCGGGAGCCCGCAGCACGTCTGGCAGCTGGCGATCGTCGTCCTGGCGCTCGTTGCGGGGGGACTGTTCAGCCGCGCGGTCCAGCGGCGCGTTGCCGCCCGCGTGCAGGCGCAGTCGTCGCGTCCGGCGGAGCGGCTTGACCTGCTCCAGTTTTCAATCGACGGCTTCCGGCGTCTCGCGTTCCCGATCTCCTCGATCGCGGTCCTGGTCGTCGGCGGGCTGGCGATGCGAGTCGCCGGACTGGTCCGGAGCACGGCCGATGTCCAGTTCCTCAGGCTGGCGTTCACGCTGCTAATGGCGTTGGCGGCGATCAGGCTGCTGGTCTACGTGCTGCACCGGTCGTTCCCCCGCTCGAGCTGGATCGGCACGTTCGAACGCGCCATCGGGATCGCGATCTGGGTGCTGGCCGCGCTGCACGTGACCGGGGTGCTGGGTGATGTCGTCGCGGCGCTCGAAGGGGTTCACGTCCCGATCGGCGCCGCGTCGCAGGTCTCGCTCTGGGACCTGATCGTCGGCGCGATCTCGGTCGTCCTGACGCTGCTGGTCTCGATGTGGATCGGTTCAGTGATCGAGGCGCGCCTGATGGGGGCGAAGTCGCTCGCGCCCAATTCGCGGGTGGTCCTGTCGCGGCTGGCGCGCGCGCTGCTGGTGCTGGTCGCGGTCCTGATCGCGCTGTCGCTGGTCGGCATCGACCTGACGGTGCTGTCGGTGTTCGGCGGAGCCCTCGGCGTCGGCCTGGGACTTGGCCTGCAGCGCATTGCCAGCAATTACGTCAGCGGCTTCATCATCCTGTTCGACCGCAGCCTGTCGATCGGCGACATGATCACCGTCGACAAGTACTACGGTGCCGTCACGCAGATCAACACGCGGTACACGGTGATCAAGGCCCTCGATGGGACCGAGACGATCGTTCCGAACGAGATGCTGGTGTCCGCGCCCGTGGTCAACCATTCCTACACCGACAGGAAGGTCCGGTTGGCGGTGAAGGTATCCGTTTCGTATGTGACCGACCTCGACCTGGCGCTTGGGGTCCTGATCGAAGCCGCCCGCGCCCACCCGCGTGTCCTGGCGGATCCCGAACCGGGGGCGTTCGTCACCGGTTTTGGCGCGGACGGGATCGATCTCGAAGTCGGGTTCTGGATCCGGGATCCGGAGGAGGGCACGCTCGGCGTCCGCTCCGAGATCTCGCGCAGCCTGTTGCGCCGCTTCCGGGAAGAGAAGATCGAGATTCCATTCCCGCAGCGCGATGTCCGGATCAGCGGATTTCCAGCCCAGCCCGACCGCGGTGGTCCCGGGCCGGAAAGGCGCGCGGCCTGACGGGCATGCCTGGCGTACTACATTGATTTAAAAAGAATATTTGCCAAGCAGGAATCCTCTTATTTTGGGCCTGCCAGACCGGATCCTGCGTACAATCCCAGAACGCAGATTTCTGCCCTTTCCAGGCCGGTGCCGGCGACGGTTTCCGACCCCATAGACAATGTATCTACTTGAATTCCTTGATGGTGGCGTGCTCGGCCTGACGTGGTGGCAGCTGATCGTCGCCACGCTGTTACTGACCCACGTGACGATCGCGGCCGTCACGATCTTCCTGCACCGCAGCCAGGCCCACCGGGCGCTGGACCTGCATCCGGCCGTGATGATGTTCTTCCGCGCCTGGCTGTGGATGACCACCGGGATGCAGACCAAGGAGTGGGTGTCGATCCACCGCAAGCACCACGCCAAGTGCGAGACGGTCGAGGATCCGCACAGCCCGCAGACGCGCGGCCTGAAGACGGTGCTGTGGAGCGGTGCCGAGCTCTACATGGCCGAAGCCGAAAACAAGGAAACGCTGTCGCGCTACGGACACGGGACGCCGGACGACTGGATGGAGCGCAACGTCTTTTCGCGCTTCGTATGGCAAGGCTGCGGCCTGATGCTCGGGGCCGACCTGATCCTGTTCGGCGCAGCCGGCCTGGCCGTGTGGGCGATCCAGATGATCTGGATTCCATTCCATGCGGCGGGCGTGATCAACGGCATCGGCCATTTCTGGGGCTACCGCAACTACGACGCGCCGGACGCCAGCACGAATATCTCGCCGTGGGGCATCTGGATCGGCGGCGAGGAACTGCACAACAACCATCACACGTATCCGACGTCGGCCAAGCTGTCGAACAAGTGGTTCGAGTTCGACATCGGCTGGCTGTACATCCGCATCCTAGAAACGCTGGGCCTGGCCAGGGTGCTGCGCGTCGCTCCGAAACCCAAGGTCGCCGAACCGAAAGGCGCCGTGGACGCCGAGACCCTGCAGGCCCTGATCGCCAATCGCTACGACATCCTCGCGAAGTACGCCCGCTCGCTCAGGCGCACGCTGCGCGAGGAACTGCGGAAGATGAATTCCCTGCAGCCTGACGATCGGGCGAGGTTCGCGCGGCTGAAGCGCTGGCTGCGCAAGGGCGACGTGACGCAGCTTCCGGCGGCCGAGCAGAGTTCGCTCTCGGACCTGATGGCGCACAGCCGGGTGCTGAAGACGCTGGTCGAGATGCGCACCGAGCTGCTGGGCACGTGGAGCAAGACCTCGGCTTCGCGTGAGCAGATGCTCGCGCACCTGCAGGACTGGGTCGCGCGCGCGGAAGCCAGCGGGATCGCGGCGCTGCAGGACGCGGCACTGAGGATCCGCAGCTATCGCCCGGCGGTGGCCTGACGCACATCCGCGGCGGACGTCTGCCCGCCGCCGGTCCTGCCCGCGTCTTCCGCGTGGTGGCCACGCAAGCAAAAAGCCCGGCAGAGCCGGGCTTTTTGCTTGAGCATCCTCGTCCTGGAAGACGGACGCCTACTTCAGCTTGGTTTCCTTGTAGGCAACGTGCTTGCGCGCCACCGGGTCGAACTTGGAAAACTGCAGCTTGTCCGGGGTGGTCTTCTTGTTCTTGGTCGTCGTGTAGAAATGGCCGGTGCCGGCCGTCGACTCGAGCTTGATCTTTTCGCGGGCGCCCTTGGCCATGGCGGTCTCCTTCGCTGTCCTTCGTTCGTAACCTAGATTTCGCCGCGGGCCCGCAGGTCGGCCAGCACGACGTCGATGCCGTTCTTGTCGATCGTGCGCAGCGCCGCGTTCGTCAGGCGCAAACGCACCCAGCGGTTCTCGCTTTCAACCCAGAAGCGGCGGTACTGCAGGTTCGGCAGGAACCGGCGCTTCGTCCTGTTGTTCGCGTGCGAAACATTGTTGCCGGTCATCGGCCCCTTGCCAGTTACTTGACACACGCGTGCCATGGCTAACTCCTTGATTCCGCTCTGAGAGAGGCGTCGTGCCGACAGCCGCGCAGGATGCGCGCCCATGGGGCGCTGGCCGTCCAAACGACGCAAAGCCGTGAATTATAAGCGAAACGGCCGTCCGGCGCCAAGCGCCCTGCCGGCCCGCGCTAGAGCAGGCCGCGCTCGGCGAAGGATACGGTCGCGTTGCCGGCCACGATCAGGTGATCGAGGACCCGCACGTCGACCAGCGCCAGCGCCTGCTTGAGGCCGGCGGTCAGCAATTCGTCGGCGCGGCTCGGCTCCGCCACGCCGGACGGATGGTTGTGGGCGAAGATCACCGCGGCCGCATTGTGTTTCAACGCGTGCTTCACGACTTCGCGTGGATACACGCTGGTCTGGGTCAGCGTGCCCCGAAACAGCTCGTCGGCCGTCAGCAGGCGGTTCTGGGCGTCGAGGCAAAGGGCGAGGAATACTTCGTGAGGCAGCCGCCCCAGCGACAGCCGCAGGTAGTTCCGCACCTTGTCGGGCGAGTCGAGCAGGGTGTCGCGGCGGACGTCCTCGCGCAGTGCGCGCCGCGCGAGTTCGACGACGGACTGCAATTGCGCGTACTTGGCCGGCCCGAGGCCGGGAATCCGCGCGCACTCATCCGGGGTCGAGGCGAGCAGGCGAGCAAGCCCGCCGAAGTGCGAAAGGGCGGCGCGACCGAGATCGATGGCATTGCGGCCGGCGCTGCCGGTGCGCAGCAGCAACGCGAGCAATTCGGCATCCGTCAGGACGCCTGGGCCGTGCGCGAGCAGCCGCTCGCGGGGCCGCTCGGCCGCGGGCCAGTCCTTAATAGCCACGCTGGATGCCTCGACTAGAATCAGCGCTCATGGCCCCCTCCGCCCGTGTTGCCGCCGGTTCGCACGTGACGCTGCACTATCGTATCGCCGTGCAACTGGATGGCAACGAGCACGAAGTAGTGAGTACGTTCGACGCCCGGCCGGCCACCGTGCAGATCGGCGCGGGCCAGTTCTCGGACGCGTTGGAGGAAAGGCTGATCGGCATGGAAGAAGGCGAGGAGGCCGCCTTCGATCTGGCTGCGGGGACGGCGTTCGGCAGCCGCAGCGCTGAACTCGTGCAGACGCTGACGCGCACGGCCTTCGACTCCAACGCGGATCCTGGCGTGGACTACGTGCCGGGCGACGTGGTCGAATTCAACGCGCCCGACGGGCTGCGTTTTTCCGGAGTGCTCAAGCAGCACGGCGACGATCGCGTCGTGGTCGATTTCAATCATCCGCTGGCCGGACTGCCGGTTCGGTTCTCGGTCCGCGTGATAGGAGTGCTGTAGCGATGGAAGTACTGCTGGCCCAGCCGCGCGGCTTCTGTGCAGGAGTCGATCGAGCGATCGAGATCGTCGAACGCGCGCTTGCGATCCACGGCGCGCCGGTCTACGTGCGCCACGAGATCGTTCACAACCGTTACGTAGTGGAAGAACTGCGGGCGAAGGGGGCGGTGTTCGTCGACGAACTCGACGAGGTTCCGGCCGGCGGCATCGTCATCTTCTCGGCGCACGGGGTGTCGAAGGCCGTGCAGGCCGATGCGGCGGCGCGCGGGTTGCGCGTGTTCGATGCCACCTGTCCGCTAGTGACCAAGGTGCATGTCGAGGTGGCGAAGATGCGCGCGGCCGGGCGCGAAATCGTCATGATCGGGCACCACGGGCATCCGGAAGTCGAAGGCACGATGGGCCAGGTCGCGGGGGGCATGCACCTCGTCGAGACCGTCGCGGATGTCGAGGCGCTGCAGGTGCGCGACCCGGCCGCGCTTGCGTACGTGACCCAGACGACCCTGTCGCTCGACGACGCGGCTGCGGTCATCGCTGCGCTGAAGCGCCGCTTCCCCGCGATTGCCGAGCCGAAGAGGGCCGACATCTGCTACGCGACGCAGAACCGGCAGGACGCCGTCAAGTTCATGGCGCCGCAGGTCGACGTGGTGATCGTGGTCGGCAGCGAGAACAGTTCCAACTCGAACCGGCTGCGCGAAGTGGCGGAGCGCTTCGGCGTGCCTGCCCATCTGGTCGATGGCGCGGAGCACATCGACCCCGCCTGGGTCCAAGGCCGGCAGCGCATCGGCGTGACCGCCGGCGCTTCGGCGCCGGAAGTACTGGTCGATGCCGTCGTGCAACGGCTGCGGGCGCTGGGCGCGGGCAGCGTTCGCCCGCTCAGCGGAGTGGAGGAAAGCGTCGTGTTTCCCATGCCCAAGGGCCTGGGCAAGGTGGCGGCATGAAGGACGCGCGACTGGGCGCAGGACGCTGGCTGGCCGCGTGCCTGCTCGTGCTCGGAGCAGCGGCGCAGGCCCAGCAGGTCGTGGTCGAGGGTGCGCGCTATGACCAATCCATCGTCCTGGGCGGCCAGCCGCTGGTGCTCAATGGTGTCGGCGTGCGAAAGCGCTTCGTGTTCGACATCTACGTCGGCGGGCTGTACGTGGCGAAGAAGGCGGCGCGCACCGAGGAACTCGTGGGCCAGCCGGGGCCGAAGCGCGTCGCCCTGCGCTTCCTGCGCGAGGTCGAGGGCGACCTGTTCGTGAACTCGCTGCATGTCGGCCTGAAGGCCAACCACACCGAGGCCGAACTCGGGCGCTGGAAGACCCAGGTCGAAACGCTCACGACGACCATCAAGACGATTGCGCTGGCGCGGCGTGGCGACACGGTCTACTTCGACTACACGCCGCAGGACGGCACGCGCGTCAGCGTCAACGGCGTCACGCGCGGGCCGTTGATTCCCGGTGAGGATTTCTATGCGGGGGTGCTGCGCGTATGGCTCGGCGAGCAGCCGGCCGACGCGGGGCTGAAGAAGGGCATGCTGGGGGGCTGACGGTCGCCGGTCCTCCGATCGTAGACGGAATCACCCACACAGGAGACACAAATGACGAAGTGGTTGAGCTCGATGATGCTGACGGCTGGCCTGCTGGTGGCTGCTCAGGTGCAGGCGCAACAGCCTGTCGAGATGGAGGGGCAGAAGTTCGAGCCGACCGCGGCTCTCGCCGGGCAGACGCTGAACCTGAACGGCGTCGGCTTGCGCAAGAAACTGTTCATCAAGGTGTACGTGGCCGGCCTGTACACGCAGCAGAAGTCAACGAATGCGGCTGCGCTGATCAACGACAAGGGACCGCGCCGCGTGACCCTGCGGATGCTGCGCGACGTGGATGCCGAGAGCTTCATCGACTCGTTCAACGAGGGCCTGAAGAACAACCATACCGAGGCGCAACTCAACGCGATGAAGCAGCAGGTCGATGCGCTGACGGCGACCCTGAAGGCCATTGGCGAGGCGAAGAAGGGCGACGCGATCAACTTCGACTACACGCCTGACGGCGGAACGCGCATCAGTGTCAATGGGCAGCCGAAGGGCAGCGCCATCGCCGGCGCTGACTTCTTCGCGGCCGTCCTGCGCATCTGGCTGGGCGAGAAGCCGGCCGACGAATCGCTGAAGAAAGGCATGCTCGGCGCCTGATCGCGTTCGGGCGGACCGTCGCGTGCCATGGCGGACGCCGTCGACTTCGATGCCGTTGTGCCGCTGCCGTGCGCGGCGGTCGGCATTCGCACGCGCGGCGACGCCGTTGCCGAAATCTGCTTCCTGACGGCGGGCACGCCACCCAGGGACGCGTCGAATGGCGTGGCGCGGCAGGCGTGCGAGGCGATCCTGTCCTATGTCGCGGATCCCGCGCGCGCGGTCGACGTTCCGCTCGCGATCGACGGCAGCGAGTTCCAGTGCAGCGTATGGGCCGCGATCCGTCGCATTCCGGCCGGGACCACGCGGACCTACGGTGAACTGGCCGCGGAGCTGGGCAGCACGGCGCGAGCGGTCGGACAGGCCTGCGGCGACAACCGCCTGCCGATCGCGATTCCATGCCATCGTGTCGTCGCTGCCGGCGGTCTCGGCGGCTTCGCTCACCGCGCTGGTGGCGCGATGCTGGACGTGAAGCGCTGGCTGCTGGAACACGAAAGCCGGCACTTCTTCACGCTGACATCGCCGTGACGGCCCCGCGCCAGCGCCGGGGCGCGGGGCGCAAGACGGTCGCCCCCGCGCCAGCCTCGACCGATCCGCTGATCGACCGCTTCGTCGACGCCGTATGGCTCGAGGACGGCCTCGCCCGCAACACGCTCACCGCCTACCGGCGCGACCTCGAAGGTCTCGCAGCCTGGCTGGCGGGCCGTCGGGCTTCGATCGGCTCCGCGCAGGAACCGGAGCTCACTGCCTATTTCGCGGACGAGCACGCCGGGACACGGGCGAGCACCGCCAATCGCCGCCTTGCGGTACTGCGGCGCTTCTATCGCTGGTGCCTGCGCGAAGGGATCGTGGCGCGCGACCCGACCCTGAACATGAAGGGGGTGAAACTGCCGCCGCGCTTCCCGAAGGCGCTGTCGGAAGCGCAGGTCGAGGCACTGCTGGCCGCTCCCGACGTCGAGACGGCACTGGGCCTGCGCGACCGGGCGATGCTGGAGCTGCTCTACGCCACCGGCCTGCGGGTCTCCGAGCTGGTCGCGCTCACGCTGCTTCAGCTGTCCCTGCAGGAGGGCCTGGTGCGCGTGCTCGGCAAGGGATCGAAGGAGCGCATCGTCCCGCTGGGAGAGGAGGCCCGCGGCTGGATCGAGCGGTACCTGGGCGGGGCGCGCAGCGCGATTCTTGCGGGCCGCGTGGATGACGCCGTGTTTGTAACGCAGCGAGGTGCCGCGATGACGCGGCAGATGTTCTGGAGGCTGATCAAGCGCTATGCGGCACGCGCGGGAGTTGACGCCCCGCTGAGCCCGCACGGCCTGCGGCACGCGTTCGCGACTCACCTGCTGAACCACGGCGCCGACCTGCGCGTGGTGCAGCTGCTGCTCGGGCACGCCGACATTTCGACGACGCAGATCTACACGCATGTGGCGCGGGCGCGACTCAAGTCCCTTCATGCTCAGCACCATCCGCGCGGCTAGAAGGCCCTAGACTGCAGCGCGATGGCCAGGACCAAGCACGTGTCAGAGACGCCCGCCACGCAGGCGCTGCGCGACCGAGGGGTTGCGTTCAGCGAGCACGTGTATGAGTACGTCGAGCACGGCGGAACGTCGGTGTCGGCGCGTGAACTGGGCGTCGACGAGCACGCGGTGGTCAAGACGCTCGTGATGGAGGATGAACGCGGCGCGCCGCTGCTCGTGCTGATGCACGGCGACTGCACGGTGTCGACGAAGAACCTGGCCCGCCAGATCGGCCGCAAGAAGGTCGAGCCCTGCCGGCCCGACGTCGCCCAGCGGCACTCGGGCTACCTCGTCGGCGGAACCTCGCCGTTCGGCGTGCGCAAGGCCATGCCGGTGTTCGTGGAACGCAGCGTGCTCGACCTGCCCAGGATCTATGTCAACGGGGGCCGGCGGGGCTATCTTGTCGGAATCGCGCCCGAGGTCCTAACGACCGTGGCGCGTGCAACACCGGTCGATTGCGCACTGAAGGAGTAGCAGCCATGCAGTTGATTGCCTCGCTCGCAGCCGTCGTCATCGCCTACCTGATCGGATCGCTGTCGTTCGCGGTCGTCGTCAGTCGCACGATGGGCCTTGCGGACCCGCGGACCTACGGCTCGAAGAATCCGGGCGCGACGAACGTCCTGCGCTCGGGCAACAGGGCCGCGGCCGTGCTCACGCTCTTGGGTGACGCTGCCAAAGGCTGGCTGGCGGTGTGGCTCGCGATGCGCTTCGGGCCGCGCTTCGGGGTGGGCGACCTCGGGATCGCCGCAGTCGCTGTCGCCGTGTTCATCGGCCACCTTTATCCAGTGTTCTTCGGCTTCAAGGGCGGCAAGGGAGTCGCAACGGCCGCCGGCGTGGTGCTCGCCCTGAATCCGTGGCTGGCGCTCGCCACGGCGGTCACGTGGGTGATCGTTGCGTTCTTCTTCCGCTATTCCTCGCTGGCATCGATTGCCGGAGCCGTGTTCGCCGCGTTCTACTCGGCATTCGGATGGGGTTTCGACGAGCGGTTCGTCGCGCTGGTCGTCGTTGCCGGCTTCATCGTCTACCGCCACCGCGCGAACATTTCGAACCTGCTGGCCGGCAAGGAGCGGCGCATCGGCCAGAAGGCGCACGAAGCGATGCGTGCCCGCTCCTGAACGGACGGTTCAGGCGGCCGCTTCCGCCAGCGGCCAGCGCGGGCGCACCGAGAACGACGGCGCCTTCGGCAGCGTGGCGACGTCGATCCTGCGCAGCTTCGCCAGGCCTGCGAGCGCGATCATCGCGCCGTTGTCTGTGCACAGTGGCAGCGGGGGGAAGAACACGCGAGCGCCGCGTGCTGCCGTTTCGATGGCCAGCCGCTCGCGGAGTTGGCGGTTGGCGCCCACGCCTCCCGCCACGACCAGAGTGCCGAAGCCGGTGTCCTCCAGGGCGCGCATCGACTTCGTCGCCAGAACGTCGACGATCGCGTCCACGAACGCGCGCGCGATGTCGGCCCGGGCCTGCTCGCACACGTTGGAACCGCCCTGCCGCTTCACCGCGGTCAGCACGGCGGTCTTGAGGCCGCTGAAGCTGAAGTCGAGATCGCTGCTATGGAGCATCGGTCGGGGGAGCTTCAGGGCATCGGGGGTGCCGAAGTCAGCCGCGCGCGAGACCGCCGGCCCGCCCGGATAGCCGAGACCAAGAAGCTGCGCGGTCTTGTCGAACGCCTCGCCGGCAGCGTCGTCGAGCGTTTCGCCGAGCAACTCGTAGCGACCCCAGCCGCGCACGGAAAGCAACTGGGTGTGTCCGCCCGAAACCAGAAGCGCGGCGAACGGAAACGTCGGCGCCGGCTCGGCCAGCAGGGGCGAGAGCAGGTGTCCTTCGAGGTGATGGACGCCGACCACCGGTTTGCCGAGAGCGTAGCCGAGGGCGTGTCCGACACTGGCCCCCACCAGCAGCGCGCCGGCCAGGCCCGGCCCGGTCGTGACAGCGATCGCGTCGATGTCGCCGAGCGCGCACCCGGCATCGGCCAGGACGGTGTCGAGCAGCGGCAGGACGCGCCGAATGTGGTCGCGCGAGGCCAGTTCCGGAACGACGCCGCCGTAGGCGACGTGCATTTCGACTTGGGAGTGCAGCGCATGCGCCAGCAGGCCCCTTTCGCTGTCGAGCAGCGCCAGGCCGGTTTCATCGCAGGAGGTTTCGATGCCGAGGATCAGCATGCAGGCAGTCTACGGGAGCGCCAGGCGCCGCCTTTCGCCTGTAAATGCTTGACTTGTCTCGGAAAAAGGTTTCAGGCTAGAATTGCGGGCTCGACAGCACCGTGCCGGCGCTTATTTACCCAGGCCTCATACCCAGGCCTCATACCCAGGACAGCGATGCCCACCATTCGTCTCAAGGAAAACGAACCCTTCGAAGTGGCCCTGCGCCGCTTCAAGCGCACCATCGAAAAGAGCGGTCTGCTGACCGAGTTGCGTGCGCGCGAGTTCTACGAGAAGCCCACGGCCGAGCGCAAGCGCAAGCGCTCCGCGGCGATCAAGCGCCACTTCAAGCGCCTGCGCAGCCAGATGCTGCCGAAGAAGATGTACTAGTCGAGGCGAATAGGATTCCGGCACAAAAGGCGCGCCCACGGGCGCGCTTTCGTTTTTCTGGAAGATGCCCGCGGGAGGACGTGATGGGCCTGAAGGACCGAATCACCGAGGACATGAAGGCGGCCATGCGCGCGAAGGACAGCGCGCGGCTGTCGGCCATCCGCCTGCTGCAGGCGGCGATCAAGCAGAAGGAAGTCGACGAGCGCATCGTGGCCGATGATGCGGCGGTGCTCGGCATCGTCGAGAAACTGATCAAGCAGCGCAAGGACTCGATCGAACAGTTCGGCAAGGCGGGACGGCAGGATCTCGTCGACAAGGAACAGGCCGAACTTGACCTGCTGAACGGCTATCTGCCACAGCAGATGTCCGACGCCGAACTCGCGGCGGCGGTCGATGCCGCGATCGCCGAGTCGGGCGCTGGCGGACCGCAGGGCATGGGGAAGGTAATGGCACTGCTGAAACCTCGCATCGCCGGTCGCGCCGACATGGGCAAGGCCTCGGCCCTGGTGAAGCAGAAGCTGTCCTAGCGGTACGGGCGGCCGCAGGCCGCCCGCGCTCGCGCCCGCCTGGAGGGCAGACCAGAGGGCCGCCCGGCGCGCGCCTGAAGTCCCCCTGGCCGGTTGCTGGTTCAAGCCGGGGGCTTGCGTACACTTGGCCGACCCCGCCCATGATTCCCCAGAGCTTCATCCAGGACCTGCTGGCGCGCGCCGACATCGCCGATGTCGTCGGCCGCTATGTCCAGTTGAAGAAGGCCGGCCAGAACCTGCTCGGCCTGTGCCCGTTCCACGGCGAAAAGACGCCGTCCTTCACCGTCAGTCCATCTAAGCAGTTCTTCCACTGCTTCGGCTGTGGCGCGCACGGCAGCGCGATCGGTTTCCTGATGGAACATCGGGGCCTCGGCTACGTGGAGGCGATCCGCGATCTCGCGCAGATGGTCGGGATGCAAGTGCCGGAGGAGCCCTCCGGCGCGGCGGAGGCGCATTCGAAGACGCGGGCACTGACGGAGATGCTTGCCCAGGCGGCCGACTTCTACCGCAAGCAGTTGAAGGTGAGCGAGGCCGCCGTGCAGTACCTGAAGGCGCGCGGCCTCACCGGCCAGACCGCCGCGCGTTTCGGGCTCGGGTACTCGCCGGACGCCTGGCAGCCGCTGCGCGGGGCGTTCGAGGACTACGACGATCCGCGGCTCGGCGAGGCGGGGCTGGTGATCTCGGACGAAGGCAAGCGCTACGACCGGTTTCGGGGCCGGATCATGTTCCCTATCCGCAATCCGCGCGGGCAGGTGATCGGCTTTGGCGCGCGTACTCTCGGCGCAGGCGAGCCGAAGTACCTGAACTCGCCGGAGACGCCGGTATTCCGCAAGGGCCAGGAACTCTACGGCCTGCACGAGGCGCGCGACGCCATCCGGCAGTCCGGACGAGCCATCGTGGTCGAGGGCTACATGGATGTGATCCAGCTCTCGCAGGCCGGGTTCGGCGAGGCCGTGGCGGCCCTCGGCACGGCGATCACCGGCGCGCATGTCAGCGCGCTGCTGCGCGTGACCGATCACGTGGTCTTTGCGTTCGACGGCGACGCGGCTGGGCGCAAGGCGGCGCGGCGCGCGCTCGAGGCCACATTGCCGGTGATTGCCGATACGAAGCGCGCGAGTTTCCTGTTGCTTCCCGAAGGCGAGGATCCGGACAGCCTGATCAAGGCACAGGGCAGCCATGCGTTCGAAACGGAGTTGGCGCACGCCTTGCCGTTGTCGCAGTTCTTCATCCGGGCCCTGTCGGGCGGACCGCTGGCCACCGCCGAGGACCGCGCCGCGCTGGTAGCCGCGGCGAAGCCGCTGCTGCTGTCGATGGCCCCGGGCGCGATGCGGTCTCAGCTCCTGAGGGAACTGGCAGCGGCTGCCCGCATGCCGGCCGAGGACATCGAGGCACTGTTCGGGCTGCGCCGGTCCCGGCCGGGCCGACCGGCGCCGCTCGCCCGTCGCACGCCGCACATGGAGGTCGACGACCTGAAACGCCGGGTGCTGCAGCAACTGCTCGTGCACCCGCAGCTGGCGCACGAGTTCGGGGACGCGGTGTCCGAGGAGCACGCCGGCCGCGAAGAGCCGGTGGATCGGGAGATCGTCGAGGTGTCGGAGGCGGCGCGTTCCCAGACACCCGCCGCGACGGGAGCCCTCAGCCACGGGGCCCTGATGGAACTGCTGACGGACAGCGAGCACGCCATCGAGTACCGGGCCCTCGCGGCGCAGGAAATGGAGTTGGAAACCGACGTCGAAACCGCCCGTCAGATCGTGGAGGAAGCCTTCGCCAAGCTGCGCCTGCGGCGCCTCGAGCGCCTGCGCGCGGAGCGGCTCGACGCCTACCAGCAGGATCTTTCGGCCGAGGCGTTGGAAGCCTACCGGACGGCCGACCAGGCCTATCTGCGTGCCCGTGCTGCCGCGTCCGACAGCGCGAACCGGTGACTCTGCCGGGAGGCGGGAACTTTTTCCGGCGCCGCGGTACTTATCTGCTATACTGTTGAATTTTCAGCGGTTTCGACCTCGCCCTTCGCGGCGGGCGCGCGAAACGCTGGGCGCCCAGGAGATCGCGTGAAGATCGGTGGCGCGTAGTTGCAGTTCATCGTACAGCGCAAGCCAAATGAGGCGCGATCGAATGAATCGACGCCTGTTCGACGCGGGATCGCCGTCCCGTCCGCGCACTGCGATGCCAGCTTGATCTGGGGCCTGGACGCTGCTCGCCCGAGCGCGGCGGGTGCAGGTTGAGATGACGCAATTGAACCCAATGATGTCTGTGCAGAGACGCGAGCGACCCATGCGGGCGCGGCAGTCGCTGCACGGGCGCGCAGCGGTGTGACGAGCCTCGTGCGCGAGCAGCACGGGCCAGACGGGATGAAACGATGACCAAGAAGACGACAGTGAAGGCTAAAGCCGGGGCGGGTGGCGCGGCTGCGAGCAAGGCGGCGAAGAAGGTGTCGGCCAAGCCCGTGGCGAAACAGACCGCGGCCGTGGCGAAAGCGCAGGGCGCCCGGCCGGCCAAGGCGAGCGGCAAGCCCGCGCCGGCCGAGACCAAGGCGCCGGTCGACCGGCCCATGGCGCCGGCGGCGGCGCCCACGCGTGGTCGCCCCGGCCGCAAGCCCAAGCAGACCGAAGAACAGTTGATGGGCGGCGGTGACGCATCCGTTCCGGAAGCGGGCGACGATACCGCCGATCCGAGCGTGCAGATCGTCGAGAAGATGAGCGCGACGAAGCTGCGCGCGAAGGATCGCCGCGCCAAGGAAAAGGCACTCAAGGAAGCCCTGGAGCGCAGCTACCACGGCACCGAGGAGGACCTCGAGGCCCGCCGCAACAAGTTGAAGGCGCTGATCAAGCTCGGCAAGGAGCGCGGCTTCCTGACGTACGCGGAGATCAACGACCACCTGCCGGACAACCTGGTCGACGCCGAGGCGATTGACTCGATCATCAGCACCTTCGGCGACATGGGGATCCAGGTCTTCGACCAGGCGCCGGATGCCGAGACGCTGCTGATGAACGAGAACGTTCCGGCGGCCACCAACGACGACGACGTGGAGGAGGAGGCCGAGGCCGCACTGACGACCGTCGATGCCGAGTTCGGTCGCACCACGGATCCCGTGCGCATGTACATGCGCGAGATGGGCTCCGTCGAGCTGCTGACGCGCGAGGGCGAGATCGAAATCGCGAAGCGCATCGAGGACGGCCTGAAGCACATGGTGATGGCGATCTCGGCGTGCCCGACCACGATCGCCGAGATCCTCGCGCACGGCGAGCGCATCCGCGCGAGCGAGATCCCGATCGACGAGGTGGTGGACGGCCTGATGGACCCCACCGCCGAGGACTTCCCGACCGCGGCCGGCGACGACGAGGACGAGGAGGGCGAGGAGACGACCGACATCGGCGCGTCGGGCATGACGGCCGCACAGCTCGACGAGCTGAAGGTGCGCGCGCTCGACAAGTTCGACCGCGTCGCGAAGCTGTTCGAGAAGATGCGCGTGTCCTTCGAGAAGGAAGGCTACAAGTCGCCCGGCTACCTGAAGAGCCAGCAGAAGATTCTCGACGAGCTGATGAGCCTGCGCTTCACGGCCAAGATGGTCGAGAAGCTGTCGGACACGCTGCGCCGCCAGGTCGACGAAGTGCGGTCGATCGAGAAGCAGATCTACGAGATCGCGGTGAACAAGTGCAGCATGCCCCGCACCCACTTCCTGAAGACCTTCCCGGGGCACGAGACCAACACGCGCTGGGCCGCGCGCGAGGCAGACTCGGGCCAGCCGTATGCGGAAGTCCTGCGCCGCAACCTGCCCGCCATCCAGGAGCTGCAGGGCAAGCTGTCGGACCTGCAGAAGCGCGTCGTGCTGCCGCTGAAGGACCTGCGCGAGGTCTACAAGCAGATGGCCACCGGCGAGGCCAAGGCCCGCAAGGCCAAGCGCGAGATGACCGAGGCCAACCTGCGGCTGGTGATCTCGATCGCCAAGAAGTACACCAACCGGGGCCTGCAGTTCCTCGACCTGATCCAGGAAGGCAACATCGGCCTGATGAAGGCGGTCGACAAGTTCGAATACCGCCGCGGCTACAAGTTCTCGACCTACGCGACATGGTGGATCCGCCAGGCCATTACGCGTTCGATCGCCGACCAGGCGCGCACCATCCGCATCCCGGTGCACATGATCGAGACGATCAACAAGATGAACCGGATCAGCCGGCAGATCCTGCAGGAGACCGGCCAGGAGCCCGATCCGGCGACGCTCGCGGTCAAGATGGAGATGCCCGAAGACAAGATCCGCAAGATCCTGAAGATCGCGAAGGAGCCGATCTCCATGGAGACGCCGATCGGCGACGACGACGACTCGCATCTGGGCGACTTCATCGAGGACACTTCGACGGTCGCTCCGGTCGATGCCGCGCAGTACAACAGCCTGTCGGATGTGACGAAGGACGTCCTCGATTCGCTGACCCCGCGCGAGGCCAAGGTCCTGCGCATGCGCTTCGGCATCGAGATGTCGACCGACCACACGCTCGAGGAGGTCGGCAAGCAGTTCGACGTCACGCGCGAGCGGATTCGCCAGATCGAGGCGAAGGCGCTGCGCAAGCTGCGGCATCCGAGCCGGTCCGACAAGCTGAAGAGCTTCCTGGAGTAATGTGTTGAACAGCAACGGGCCTCTAGCTCATGCCTGGTTAGAGCAGCGGACTCATAATCCGTCGGTGCCGGGTTCGACTCCCGGGGGGCCCACCAATCCCCCCTCGATAGTCGGCCCGGCCGTGCCCTTCCGGGCGCGATCACTGGTTTCCTGATGTCAGACCCAAAAGACTTCACCCACTTCGGCCTCGACCCGCAGTTGCTCGCGGCGATCACCGAGATGGGCTACACGACGCCGACGCCGATCCAGGCGAAGGCCATTCCGGTCGTGCTGCGCGGCGGCGATGTGATGGGTGCTGCGCAGACCGGCACGGGCAAGACGGCGGGCTTCGGCCTGCCGATGCTGCAACGCCTGATGCCGCACGCCAATCCCAGCATGTCGCCTGCACGGCACCCGGTGCGCGGACTGATCCTCGCGCCGACGCGCGAGCTGGCCGACCAGGTCGCCGACAACCTCAAGAAATACGCGTCGAAGTCACAGCTGAGGGTGGCTGTCGTTTATGGTGGTGTCGACATGAAGCCTCAGACCGAGGCCTTGCGTCGCGGTTGCGAGGTGGTGATCGCCACCCCGGGCCGGCTGCTCGATCACATCGAGCAGAAGAACACCAACCTGTCGCAGGTGCAGATCGTCGTGCTCGACGAGGCGGACCGGATGCTGGACATGGGCTTCCTGCCCGACATCTCGCGCATCCTGAACTTCCTGCCCAAGGAGCGGCAGAGCCTGATGTTCTCGGCGACCTTCTCCGAGGAGATCAAGAAGCTCGCCGCCAACTTCCTGCGCGATCCGCAGCTGATCGAGGTCGCGCGGCGCAACGCCACCGCGGACAACGTGAAGCAGGAGGTCTACAAGCTGCACGAGTCCGAGAAGACGGATGCGCTGCTCGAAATCCTGCGCACGCGCGGACCCGACGGAGGGCGTCTGACGCAGGTCCTGGTGTTCGTGAACGCCAAGATCGAGTGCCGCCGCCTCGCGCGTCAGTTGCAGAAAGCCGGCGTCAACGCCGACGCGATTCATGGCGACAAGACGCAGGATGAGCGCATGAAGGCGCTCGAAGGCTTCAAGAGCGGCGCCATCGAGGTGCTCGTCGCCACCGACGTTGCCGCGCGCGGGCTCGACATCGTCGAGCTCCCTGTCGTGATCAACTACGACGTTCCGTTCCAGTCCGAGGACTACGTGCACCGCATCGGTCGCACCGGCCGTGCCGGAGCAAGCGGCCTGACGATCATGCTGATGACGGGCTCGGACGAGCGCAGCGTCGCGGCGATCGAGCGGCTGACCAAGCAGTCGTTTGAAATGCAGACCCTGAGCGGGATCGACAGGGCGCAGCCGCGGCCGGAGCGTGACCGCGGCGAGCGGCACGGTCGCGGTGAGCGCAGTGGTCGCGGTAGTCGCGGCGAGCGGGGCGACCGGGGCGACCGGGGCGACCGGGGCGACCGGGGTGTGCGGACCGAGTCCACGCGTCCGGCGCCGGCGCGCCAGCCCGTCGACGATTTGTTCACCAAGCCGTACGAGCCTGCTGCCAGGGAACCGACCACTCCAGGCGCGGATGTTCCGCCGTCGGAAACGTCCGCCGAGCGCCGGCCCGGCCGTGTTTCGGCCCTTCTGGGCGGTCGCAAGAAGTAGCCCTGCGCCTGCCTCGCCGGGCCTGTCGTTCGGCGCGGTCTTTCGCGCTGGCCCTTTTCAGGTGACCTCGCATCGCTACTATGCGGGAAGCATGTCGATGCCGACGGCATCGGCGAGTCCCAGGTCACTTCGAGGCAGGGCATGACGCGAGACATCCGCTCGTATGCGCCTGGCGCACGCGGCCCTCTGGACGGCGTGCGCGTGCTCGACCTGTCTCGCCTTGTCGCCGGGAACATGCTCACCATGATCCTCGCGGACCTCGGCGCCGACGTGATCAAGGTCGAGCGCGAGGGCGCGGGCGATGACCTCCGCAGCTGGCGCGAGCAGGGCGAACCGATCTACTGGAAGGTCTACGGACGCAACAAGCGCTCGCTCGTGCTCGACATCGGCCACGATCCCGGCCGGGCGCAGCTGCTGAAGCTCGTGCGCCATTCGCAGGTGCTGGTCGAGAACTTCGTTCCCGGAGGACTGGAACGGTTGAAGCTGGGGCCGGACGTGCTGTGGGCGCTCAACCCGGCGCTGGTCATCGCGCGCGTGTCGGGCTGGGGCCAGACCGGTCCGTACCGCGACAAGCCCGGGTTCGGAACGCTGGTCGAAGCCATGTCCGGCTTCGCCTACCTCAACGGTTTCCCGGATCGGCCGCCGGTCCTGCCGCCGCTTGCGCTCGCCGACATGATCGCCGGCATCTACGGTTCCACCGGTGTGCTGACCGCGCTGCGGGTGGCGGAGCGCGAAGGCGAGGGTCAGGTGGTCGACGTGTCGCTCTTCGAGCCTATTCTTTCGGTGATCGCGTCCGAGGCTGCCAAGTGCCGCATCAACGGGGTCCCGACGATGCGGTCCGGAAACCAGTCGAGCCACACGGCGC
>JAOUJD010000225.1 GCA_029883565.1 Burkholderiaceae bacterium | reverse complement strand
CTGCTGTTCGCGATCAGCGTGGTCGGCATCTTCCTGAACCGCAAGAACCTGATCGTGCTGCTGATGGCGATCGAGCTGATGCTGCTCGCCGTGAACATCAACTTCGTGGCGTTCTCGCACTATCTCGGCGACTACCACGGCCAGGTCTTCGTGTTCTTCATCCTGACGGTCGCCGCCGCCGAGTCGGCCATCGGGCTGGCGATCCTGGTGGTCCTGTTCCGCAACCTTTCCACCATCAGCGTCGAGGAACTCGACGCGCTGAAAGGGTAGGCGGGGCGCCATGCGCATGCAGAGCCTGTACCTGCTCATCCCGCTTGCGCCGCTGGCAGGTGCGCTCGTCGCCGGCCTGTTCGGCAAGGCGATCGGCCGCACGCTTTCGCACTGGGTCACCATCGCCGGCGTCCTGGTGTCGACGGTCGCCTCGTTCATGGTGTTCAACGACGTGATGGCCGGCAATACCTTCGACGGCACGGTCTACACGTGGGCGGTGGTCGGCGGCCTGAAGCTCGAAGTCGGGTTCCTGATCGACGCGCTGACCGCCACGATGATGGTCGTGGTGAGCTTCGTGTCGCTGATGGTGCACGTCTACACCATCGGCTACATGGCCGACGACCCGGGCTACCAGCGCTTCTTCTCGTACATCTCGCTCTTCACGTTCAGCATGCTGATGCTCGTGATGAGCAACAACTTCCTGCAGCTGTTCTTCGGCTGGGAGGCGGTGGGCCTGGTGTCCTACCTGCTCATCGGCTTCTGGTACAAGCGGCCCACGGCGATCCACGCGAACCTGAAGGCCTTCCTGGTCAACCGGGTCGGCGACTTCGGCTTCGTCCTCGGCATCGGCCTGATCTACGCCTGGTTCGGCACGCTGCACTACGCGGAGGTGTTCGCGGCCGCGCCCGGGCTGGCGGGCAAGGCGGTCGAGTTCGTCCCCGGCGCGCCGTGGATGCTGATGACGGTGATCTGCGTGTGCCTGTTCATCGGCGCGATGGGCAAGAGCGCGCAGTTCCCGCTGCACGTCTGGCTGCCCGACTCGATGGAGGGCCCGACGCCGATCTCCGCCCTGATCCACGCGGCGACGATGGTCACCGCGGGCATCTTCATGGTCGCGCGCATGTCGCCGTTGTTCGAGCTGTCGGACGCGGCGCTGACCTTCGTGATCGTGATCGGCGCGATCACGGCGTTCTTCATGGGCATCCTCGGCGTCATCCAGAACGACATCAAGCGCGTGGTCGCCTATTCGACGCTGTCGCAGCTGGGCTACATGACCGTGGCGCTGGGCGCGTCGGCCTACTCGGCCGGCATCTTCCACCTGATGACGCACGCCTTCTTCAAGGCGCTGCTGTTCCTCGCGGCCGGGTCGGTGATCATCGGGATGCACCACGAGCAGGACATCCGCAAGATGGGCGGCCTGTGGAAGAAGATGCCGGTGACCTGGATCACGTCCCTGGTCGGGTCGCTCGCGCTGATCGGGACGCCGTTCCTCTCGGGCTTCTATTCGAAGGACTCGATCCTGCTCGCGATCGAGGCGTCGGCCGCGTCCGGGCACGCGGGCGCGACGATCGCGTACTGGGCGCTGCTGATCGGCGTCGCGGTGACCGCGTTCTACTCCTTCCGGATGTTCTTCCTCGTGTTCCACGGCAAGCCCCGCTGGGAGTCGGCGGACCACGGGCACGGCCACCATGGGCATGACGACGCGCACCACGGGACGCCGCACGAGTCGCCGGCGGTCGTCACGGTCCCGCTCGTGCTGCTGGCGATCCCGTCCGTGGTCATCGGGTTCGTCGCGATCGACGCCATGCTGTACGGCGACTACTTCGCGGGCTCCATCGTGGTCGATGCCGCGCGCCACCCGGCGATGAAGGAACTCGCCGCGCACTTCCACGGCGCCACGGCGATGTCGCTGCACAGCTTCCTGACGGCGCCGTTCTGGCTCGACCTGGTCGGCGTGGGCCTTGCCTGGTTCCTCTATCTGAAGCGGCCCGACCTCCCGGCCGTGCTGCAGGCGCGGATGCAGGGCCTGTACCGCCTGCTGGACAACAAGTACTACCTGGACCGCATCAACGAGGTCGTGTTCGCCGGCGGCGCCCGCTGGATCGGTACCGGACTCTGGAAGGGCGGCGACGTCGCGCTGATCGACGGCGTGGCGGTGAACGGCAGCGCCCGCCTGGTCGGCTGGGTCGCGGCGGCATCGCGGCTGCTGCAGTCCGGGCACATCTACACCTACGCGTTCGGCATGATCATCGGCCTGCTGGTGCTGATCACGCTGTTCGTGACCCTGGGCGTCGCCCGCTAGGCGGAACATCGATGGGCACCACGACCCCCTGGCTCAGTCTGGCGATCTGGATCCCCATCGCCTTCGGTGCCCTGATCCTCGCCGCCGGGCGCGACCGCAACGCCGGCGTGGTGCGCGCGGTGGCGCTGGTCGGCAGCCTGCTGGGCCTGCTCGTCACGGTCCCGCTGTACAGCGGTTTCGATCCTGGCAGCGCCCAGCTGCAGTTCGTCGAGCAGGCGGTCTGGATCGAGCGGCTCAACGCCTGGTACCACCTCGGCGTCGACGGTATTTCGGTGTGGTTCGTGCTGCTGACCGCCTTCATGACCGTCATCGTCGTGCTCGCCGGCTGGGAGGTGATCGACAGCCGCGTCGCGCAGTACTACGCGGCCTTCCTCATCCTGTCGGGCCTGATGATCGGCGTGTTCGCGGCGGCCGACGGGCTGCTGTTCTACGTCTTCTTCGAGGCGACGCTGATCCCGATGTACATCATCATCGGGATCTGGGGCGGGTCGAACCGCGTCTACGCCGCCCTCAAGTTCTTCCTCTACACGCTGGCCGGATCGCTGCTGATGCTGGTGGCGCTCGTCTACCTGTACACGGTGTCCGGGGGCAAGTTCGGCATCTTCGACTGGCACCAGGCGAAGATCGGCATGACGGCGCAGGTCCTGCTGTTCCTCGCCTTCCTCGCGGCGTTCGCCGTGAAGGTGCCGATGTGGCCGGTGCACACCTGGCTGCCGGACGCGCACGTGGAGGCGCCGACCGGCGGCTCGATCGTGCTGGCCGCCATCATGCTGAAGCTCGGCGCCTACGGCTTCCTGCGGTTCTCGCTGCCCATCGTTCCGGACGCCTCGCACCACATGGCGGGCTTCATCATCGCGCTGTCGCTGATCGCGGTGGTCTACATCGGGCTGGTCGCGCTCGTGCAGGTCGACATGAAGAAGCTGGTCGCTTACTCGTCGATCGCGCACATGGGCTTCGTCACCCTCGGTTTCTTCATCTTCGAGCCGGTCGGCATGGCGGGCGGCATCGTGCAGATGATCTCGCACGGCTTCGTGTCGGGCGCGATGTTCTTCTGCATCGGCGTGATGTACGACCGCATGCACACGCGCTCGATCGCTGACTACGGCGGCGTGGTCAACACCATGCCGAAGTTCGCGTCGTTCTTCATGCTGTTCGCGATGGCCAACGCCGGCCTGCCGGCGACCAGCGGCTTCGTCGGCGAGTTCATGGTGATCCTGGGCGCGGTCAAGTACGACTTCTGGATCGCGGCCGTGGCGGCCACGACGCTGGTGCTGGGCGCCGCCTATTCGCTGTGGATGTACAAGCGCGTGGTGTTCGGCGACGTGGCGAACGAGAACGTCGCCGCGCTGACGGACGTGAACGCCCGCGAGTTCGGCATCCTTGCGCTGCTGGCCGCCGCGGTGCTGTGGATGGGGGTCTATCCGCGGCCGGTCACGGACCTGATGGACGCCTCGGTCAAGCAGCTGATCGAGCACGTGCAGCAGAGCAAGCTGCCCCCGGCCGCGGCCGCGCAGTAGGACGACACGAGCATGGTCAATCTCAACATCTCCGCCGCTCTGCCGGAAATCGTGCTGCTGGCCGCGGCGGCCGTCGTCCTGATCGCCGACCTGTTCGTTTCCGACGCGCGGCGCGGCATCACCTACGCGCTGTCGATGCTCGCGCTGGTCGCGGTCGCCGCCGTCACCTGGAGCTTCCTCGACGGCGGCGCCGTCGTCTACGCCTTCGGAGGCATGTACGTCGCGGACCCGATGACCGGCGTGCTCAAGCTGTTCGCGGTCCTGGCCGCGGGATTCATGCTGGTCTATGCGCAGGGCTACGCGCGCGACCGCGGCATCTGGAAGGGGGAGCTCTTCAGCCTGACGCTGTTCGCTCTGCTCGGCATCATGCTGATGATCTCCGCGAACCACCTGCTGGTGATCTACCTCGGGCTCGAGCTGCAGGCGCTGTCGATGTACGCGCTGGTCGCGCTGCGGCGCGATGACGCGCGTTCGAGCGAGGCGGCGATGAAGTACTTCGTGCTGGGCGCGCTCGCCTCGGGCTTCCTGCTGTACGGCATGTCGATGCTGTACGGCGGCAGCGGCACGCTCGACATCAACGAGCTGGCGCGGCGGGTCGCGACCGGGCAGGTGGCGAGCCGGCTGTCGCTGCTGCTGGGCGTCGTCTTCGTCGTTGCAGGCCTCGCGTTCAAGCTGGGCGCGGTGCCGTTCCACATGTGGGTGCCGGACGTCTACCAGGGCGCCCCCACCCCGGTCACCCTGCTGATCGGCTCGGCGCCGAAGCTCGCCGTCTTCGCGATCGGATACCGGATCCTCGTCGAGGGCCTGCTGCCGCTCGCCGTCGACTGGCAGAAGATGCTGATCGTGCTCGCGGTCGCATCGCTGGTGCTGGGCAAC
>JAOUJD010000026.1 GCA_029883565.1 Burkholderiaceae bacterium | reverse complement strand
CCAGCGCCGCGCGGCGCAGTTCATCGATGCCACGAGCCGCCCGGTCGAGGCGCAGCGTTCGAGTTGCTTCGTGTTCGGTGCGGAGCTCTGCGGTCATCGCAAGCGGGCGCCGACGTCGATGGATGGATCGATGGCTGGCGTCGCGTGCGCGCAACTGGACGCGAGCGGCGTTCAGCGAGAGCCAGCGTCCGCGCGACCGTGAATCAGCATCCACGCCGCCGCTTCCACTCGGGCGCTGCGGTGTCGGCGTTCGCCAATTGCACCCGAAACGCCCGGACCCCGCCTTGTCCGGGATCAACGCCGGTTCGGAACGCAGACAACCTGCGCTGCGCGGGCCGGGCGTGCATTCCGCCCCCGACTCTCCGACGGCGTCACGCACCAAGCCTCCGGTACGGTCGTCGTGCTGCCCTCGATCGAGCAGTCGCGGAACTTCGCATCGTCCGCGGTTCCTCGATCTGCGGCCAGCGCTCATTGGGGGCGGTGCCGCCCAGCTTCGCATGGTCGATCAATTCCCGGCCGGCGATGACACCTGCGACCGCGCCTGGCTGATGTCGGTCAGCGAGAAAACCTGCGCGCGCCACGGCGGCTCGTCCAGGTAGAGACCGCGCGTCGCCAATTCGTCGCCCGCCCGCTCGTGGGTCGCCGCGCCGATCAGATCCTTCAGCCGCCACCGCCCGATGCCGGGGCCGGCAAACGGCAGGCGAACGTAACACTGACTCTGGTTGGGCGCGTAGTTCACGACAACGAGCCATCGCTCGCCATCCGCGCCCTCCCACGCGAACACCACGAAGCAATCCCAGGTCCAGTTGCCCTCCCAGGCTGGCGCGCAATCGAGCGGCTGCCAGTTTCCCCGGCGCACGACGGCCTGTTGCAGCAGGGCCAGCAGCCGATCGTAGAACCGTTCCAGCGTCGGGTCGACCGCTTCCTCCGGTGCGCGCACCAGATGCGGGGAGATGCGTTTCCTGCGTCCCTGGAACTGACCCTGGTGGAAGAACCGCAGCCCCGGCGACAGGAACGCGATGACCGCCGCGGCTTGATGAATGTCCGGCGGGAAGGTCGCCGCCGCGCGCGGCTCGTCGTGGTTTTCCAGGAAGCGGGCGAGCTTGTCCTGGTAATCGAGCCCGGCACGGAAATGCTCGCGCACCGGCCGGGCGCGGCCGTCGCGCAGGCGGTCGTAAAGGCGTTTGTCGTACGCGTAGTCGAACCCCTGCCGCTGCATCGTCCCTTCGAGATCCCAGTACACCTCGGCCATGAACACGAAGCGCGGATGCTCGTTTCGCACAGACTCGATTGCCTTCGGCCAGAAGGGCTCCGCCCGGATGCCCCAGGTGCGCTCGAACACGTCCGGCAGCACCAGCATCGCCATGTCGCAGCGCACGCCGTCGCATTGCCCGGTGATTCGCGCGAGCTCGCCGACCATCGCCTGCTGCAGGTCCGGGTTGCCGTAGTCGAGCTGCAGCGTGTCGGGCCAGCCGGGGAAGAACGGATCGCGGCCGTAGGCGAGCACCCGCGGACCGTCCTTTGTTTGCACTTGGCAAAAGTTCTGCGGTGCGCGACCGAGATCGCTCTCGCTGCCGTGGACGAAGTAGTCGGGGTGCTCGCCGACCCATGGATGATCCAGTGCCATGTGGTTCGGAACGAAGTCGAGCATCAGCTTGAGTCCGCGCTGTCGCAGCCGTTGTCGCAGGCGGGCGAGCGCCGCATCGCCGCCCAGGTCGCGATGCACGGCGTAGCTCTGGATGGCGAATCCGGAGCCGGCGATGTCTTCTTCCTCGAGATCCGGTAGCGTTTCCCGAAACTCATCGCGCCATCCGGCGTTGCTCCGCGACACCTTCCGCGCCGCCGGCCCGGTCTGCCACACGCCGAGGAACCAGATCCAGTCGAAACCCATCCCGGCCAGACGGTCCAACTCGGCGTCCGGGACGTCATCCAGCGTCGCGCGCTCGCCCAGCGCGCGCGACAACTCGGTCAGCCAGACGCGGGTGTTGATCTGGTAGAGCGTCGGGTAGTACGGAGCGGACATGTCCGCCCCTCAGCGCGCTCTCTTCCTTTCTCCGCCCACTTGCTCCCTGACGAGCCTGGCCATCACCTGCCCGCGTTCGGTCTCCAGCAGCGTCTTGGCGTCGATGCGCCCGAACAAATCCAGGAGCGGGGCAACCAGACCGGTCCAGCCCGTCTGGTGGCTGGCCCCGATGCCCGCGCCGTTGTCGCCGTGGAAGTACTCGTAGAACAGGATCAGGTCGCGCCAGTGCGGATCGTCCTGGAACTTCGCCGTCCCGCCGTAGACCGGCCGCTTACCATCGGCATCGCGCAGGAAGGTGCCGGTCAGCCGGCCGACGATCTCCTGCGCCACCTCGAACAGCGTCATCTGTCGTCCCGAACCGGTCGGGCATTCGACCTTGAACTCGTCGCCGTAAAAGGTGTAGAGGTTGATCAGCGCCCGGACGATCAGCAGATTGACCGGCATCCACACCGGACCGCGCCAGTTGGAGTTGCCGCCGAACATGCCGCTGTCCGACTCTCCCGGCAGGTACTGCACCTTGTATTCCCGGCTGCCGACGTGAAATACGAACGGATGCTCCAGGTGATGGCGCGAGAGCGAGCGAATGCCATGCGGCCCGAGGAACTCGTTCTCGTCGAGCAGGTAGCCGAGCACGCGTTCGAGCTTACGCTTGTTCAGGATCGACAGCAGTCTTCGATCCTTGTGGCCGATGAAACCCGCCTCGGTGGGGGCGACGTGGGAAGCGAGCTCGGGGTGGCGTTTCCAGAACTGCTCGATCAGCTCCATCAGCTTCGGATTGCGGGTGACAGCGCTTGCCTCGAACACCGTCGACGCGCACAGCGGCAGCAGCCCCACCATCGACCTTACCTTCAACCGCATCGCCTGTCCGTCGGGCAGCCGCAGCAGGTCGTAGAAGAATCCGTCCTCCTCGTCCCACATCTCGTCGCGATGCTCGCCCAGGCGGTCCATCGCATAGGAGATCCACATGAAATGCTGGACGAACTTGAACGCGACCTCTTCGTAGATCGGGTCGTAGTCGGTCAGGATGAGCGCGATCTCCAGCATGTTCTGGCAGTAGAACGCCATCCATGCCGTCCCGTCCGCCTGCTCGAGCGACCCGCCGGTCGGCAGCGGCGCGCTGCGATCGAAGATGCCGATGTTGTCGAGGCCGAGAAAGCCGCCGGCGAAAACGTTGCGCCCCGTCGGGTCCTTGCGGTTGACCCACCAGTTGAAATTCAGCATCAGGCTCTGGAACGAGCGCTCCAGGAACTTGAGGTCGGCCCGGCCCAGCTGCTTTTCGTACTTGTACAGCCAGAGCGTCGCCGCGGCATGCACCGGCGGATTCACGTCGCTGAAGTTCCACTCGTAGGCCGGAATCTGGCCGCTGGGATGGAAGTAGAGGCTGCGCAGCATCAGCAGCAGCTGCTCCTTGGCGAAATCGAAATCCACCAGCGCCAGCGCGACCGTGTGGAACGCCAGGTCCCAGGCGGCGTACCACGGGTACTCCCACTTGTCCGGCATCGAGATCACGTCGGCATTCAGCATGTGGAACCACTCGGTGTTGCGCACGCCCGGGCGAGCCGTCGCGAGCAGCGGGTGACTCCTGTGCTCGTGCAGCCAGCGCCCCAGGTCGAAGTAGTAGTACTGCTTGCTCCACAGCATTCCCGCCAGCGCCTGGCGATGCACCCGGCGCTGATCCTCGGTCAGCGACTTGGGCGCAATGCGCTCGTAGAACTTGTCGGCTTCGGCGATGCGGCTCTTGCAGGTCTTCTCGAAACCGCGGAAGGGGTCCTTGGTCCTGGCGGCCGCCAGCCGCAGCCGGAGCGTCTCGCGGCCGCCGCCGGGCACCTCGAGGACGTAGCGTGCCGCAGCCTTGGTCCCCGTCCTGGCAGGATTCACCGCCTCGTGCATGCCCGCGACGACGTAGGCATGGAACGCATCCTTGACCCAGGCAGACGCGTTGGGCTGACCCCACAGGCGCTGCGCGTTGCTCTCGTTCTCGGTGAAGAGCAGTTCCGGGGCCCCGTCGCAATGCAGCCAGTACGCGCCCAGTTCGTGGTGCGTGGCCTCGATGACGCCGGGCGCCACCTCGCGCAGCGACGGCTTGCGCTCGTCCTCTCCCCACGACCAGGTATTGCGGAACCACAGCGTCGGCAGGACCGTCAACCGGGCCGCTTCAGGCCCGCGATTGTGGACGGTGATGCGCACCAGCACGTCTTCCGGGCCGCCCTTGGCGTACTCGACGAACACGTCGAAGTAGCGGTCGTCGGCAAAGACGCCGGTGTCGAGGAGCTCGTACTCGGCGTCCTGGCGGCCGCGTTTCCCGTTGGTTTCCACGAGATCACCGTACGGGTAAGCACGCTGCGGATACTTGTACAGATACTTCATGTACGAATGCGTGGGCGTGCTGTCGAGGTAGAAGTAGCATTCCTTCACGTCCTCGCCGTGGTTGCCCTCGCTGTTGGTGAGGCCGAACAGCCGCTCCTTGACGATGGGGTCCCTGCCGTTCCAGAGCGCCAGCGCGAAGCACAGGCGCTGCCGGTCGTCCGAGATGCCGGCGAGTCCGTCCTCGCCCCAGCGGTACGCGCGCGAGCGCGCCTGGTCATGGCTGAAGTAATTCCAGGCGTCGCCGTCTTCGCTGTAGTCCTCACGCACCGTGCCCCACTGTCGCTCGCTCAGGTAAGGCCCCCATTTCCTCCACGGGATCCCCGCCTCGCGGGCTTCGTTCAGGCGTTTCTGTTCCGTCACATCGATGCCTGCGGGACACATCTGTGGCCTCCGTCTGTGGTGATTGCTTCAGTGCGACCCGTCTCGGGCCGCAGCGGTCGAGCGACGGCAGAATTCCTGGCCACCGTCGCTGCTGTGCGGGCGCGGCGCTCGCGCGAGGGCCTCACAGGCCACCGCCCCAGCGGTTTTGCCACGCGACGCCGACGAGATCGTAGTTGTTGCCAGTGCGCGCCGCGAAGCCACTGCTGGCGTAGAACTTGATCGAATTCGCCCGGTCCACCGGAAGCGCCAGCGTGGCCCCGGCGCGCCAGTTCTGCTGCAGGTCGTTGTTCAGCACGCCATCGACCGTGGTGCGGCCGCCGGCGAAGTACGTGCCGTCGACCGAAACCCAGATGCCCGAGCGGAAGCCATAGATCAGGTGCCCCTGCAGCGAGTACAGCGGGTCCTGCGAACGCGTCTTGCCGCCGTAGAAATCGGCGTTGTCGGTGAAGAACGTGGCCGCCACCTGGATTTCCAGCGTCCATGGACCGACGACCTTCGAGACCCCGATCTCCGGCTTGAACGACCAGCGGTTGGTGCCGATGTTGACGAGCCTGCCGGCATCGTACTGGCCCAGGGACGGCGATACCTGCAGGCTGGCGCCGATGATGAGGTCCTGCTCCCAGCCGGCGAACTCCTTCAGCGTGAGCGCCGGCGCCCCGTAGAGATTGACCGACAGCCGAAACGCGGGCCGGGCGAAACCGTCGACGATGCGTTCGACGGGTTCACCCTGGTACTTGGCCGTTCCGGACAGCCAGGTGTACGGCACGATCGCGTCGAACTTGCCCGACTTTCCCCACAGGTCGAGCACCGTTGCGTACGCCAGAACGGCGTTCGACGTATTGAGGTTCGCGTCGGTGATCGGGACCGCGGGATCGAACGACAATCCGCCCCGCGTGTAGGCGTAGCCCGCGATCAGGAAGTTGACGCCGACAGGGGCGTTGGAATACGCGCGCGGCTCGATGTCCTGCGCGCGCGCCGATGGAGCGATCCCCGCGAGCACGCAGGCGGCGAGCGCCGCCATGCCGCATGCCCCGGACCGAACCGAACCCATTGGGGACCCTGCAATATTCCACCAGTTCACAGATTGAGCGCGACCAGGCCGTTCGACGTTGCGCCAAGTCAAGGCGCATGCGCGCGCGGCGCTGCGCCGGCGCCGCCGGCGGCCGTCACCCCGGCCTTCATCCACCGAGCGCGTTGATCGCGATCACCAGCGCCGTACCCAGCCCGACCATCATCAACCCGACCTTCCAGCTCCCGTAGCCCGCGTAGCGACCGAGCGCGAGGCCCCCGAAGAAGAGCATGGCGAGCGCGAGCGCGCGAGACACGACCTTCGCCATTCCGACGTCATCGAGCAGCATGAAGGGCAGCACGACCGGAAAGGTCGAAGCGACGACGATCAGGAAAATCGCGGCTGCGGCGAGCAGGTCGTCCCGCTTCAGCGTCGGCCGCTCCGGCACCGAGGCCAGCGCGACGATGCGCCCGCGGATGGCCTCGATCTCCGCCGGCGATACCAGACCCGCCATGACGCGCGATAGCGAGCAGGCGATGACTTTGCGGCCGGTCTCCGCGTCCGGGGCGGCTCGTACGGAGCGCACGAGCGTGAGCGACTTGCCCCGATCGGTGACGGTGCGGACCAGGTACATGACCGCGTCGACGAGGCCCCAGGCCAGGTTGCAGCCCAGGGCAGCGACGAACATCGCCCGGATCTCTTCGCCCCCCGAATCCGCGGCCGACACCGCACCCACGAAGGTGAGCGCCATGAACAGGCCGAACAGCAGCTCCGACACCCGGTCCACGGGACTCAACACCGGCTCGCGGCCCTCCTCTTCCACGACGATTTCACCGCGCATCGCAATGTTCTCCTGCTGGATTTCGCGACCCGATTCCTTCCGGTTCCGCGATTCTGACCGCCGTGGCGCCGACGCGCAACACGACCGGCGCGCGCCGATGGCACACCGCGGACGCAGGGCTACAATCACGCAGTGTCGCAAAGTATGCGGCGCGAGATGAGCCGACTGCATTCGCGCATCACCGGGAGCAAGCCGCATGAACGAGCATCGGACCTCCACGCCGGCGAACCCGTCCGGCACCGGCGCACTTCGCTTCGACGTGGTCGCGGGGCTCACCGCCGCCGCGGTCGTCCTGCCCAAGGCGATGGCCTACGCGACCGTCGCCGGGCTGCCCGCTGCGGTTGGCCTCTACACCGCCTTCATCCCGATGGTGATCTACGCGCTGCTCGGCACGTCGCGCGTGCTCTCCGTCAGCTCCACCACGACGCTGGCGATCCTGGCCGGCGCCGAGCTCGGACTGGTGGCGCCCGACGGTGACGCCGCGCGGCTCGTCACGGCGACGGTCACGCTGACCGTGCTGGTCGGCGCCATGTTGCTGACGGCACGGCTGCTGCGACTGGGATTCGTCGCCAACTTCATTTCGGCGCCGGTGCTGACCGGCTTCAAGGCGGGGATCGGCCTCGTGATCGTGCTCGATCAGGTGCCGAAACTTCTCGGAATCCACATCGCGAAGCAGGGCTTCTTCCACGACATCGTCAGCGTCGCGCACCACGTTCCCGACACCTCGCTGATCACGCTCGCCATGGCCGTCGCGACCTTCGCCGTGCTGATCGGGATGGAGCGGCTGTGGCCGCATTCACCGGCGCCGCTGGTTGCGGTCGGCGGCGGCATCGCTGCGGCGGGGTTCTTCGGCTTGCCGGCCATGGGACTGTCGACCGTCGGCCTCATTCCGCAGGGATTCCCGTCGATGGCGCTGCCGGATCCGGCGCTGATCGAGCAGCTGGTGCCCGGCGCGCTCGGGATCGCGCTGATGAGCTTCACCGAGACGATCGCGGCGGGTCGCGCCTTTGCCCGCCCGGACGACCCTCCGGTCGATGCGAACCGCGAGCTGATCGCGACCGGGGCAGCCAATCTGGGAGGCGCGCTGTTCGGGGCGATGCCCGCGGGAGGCGGCACGTCGCAGACCGCGGTGGTGCGCGCCGCGGGCGGGCGGTCGCAGAAGGCATCGCTGGTGACCGCGGGCACCGCGCTCGCGACGATGCTCCTGCTCGCACCGGTGCTGGGACTGATGCCGCACGCGACGCTCGCGGCGGTCGTCATCGTCTACTCGGTCGGGCTGATCCAGCCCGCGGAATTCCTCGCCATCCGCCGGGTGCGCACGATGGAGTTTCGCTGGGCGCTCATCGCCGCACTCGGCGTGCTGGTCTTCGGCACGCTGCAGGGGATCGTGGTGGCGATCATCGTGTCGATGATCGGCCTGGCGAGTCAGACGGCTCATCCGCGCGTGTCGGTCATCGGCCGCAAGCGTGGGGCCGACGTGCTGCGGCCGCTGTCGCCGGAACACCCCGACGACGAGACCTTCGAGGGCCTGCTGATCGTGCGGCCGGAGGGGCGCCTCTTCTTTGCCAACGCGCAGGTCGTGGGGGAGCAGATCGCCGCGCTGGTCGAGCAGCACAAGCCGCGCGTCGTGGCGCTCGACATGAGCCGCGTGCCCGACATCGAATATTCGGCGTTGCGGATGTTGATGGAAGGCGAGCAACGCGCGTCCGAGAAAGGCGCCACCGTTTGGCTGGTCGGGCTCAACCCCGACGTCCTCGAGGTCGCGCGACGCGCGGGGCTGGACCGGCGGCTCGGCCGCGAGCGGATGCTGTTCAATGCGCGCGAGGCGATCGCTCAATACCAGGCAATGCAGGCAAGACCCGACGGCACGGCGCGGCCTGCCGCGCCATGATCCGCCGCGCATTGGGGGACAGACTCCGTTTCGGGGTCTGTCCCCTAACGGCGCACAAAACGCCGATCGCGGCGCGGCTCCATTACGCCGATCACGAAGTGGCTCCAACAGGCCGATCGCTGACCGACAGCCCCAGACGCAGTCCGAACTCCGCTTCGTCCATGGCCGCCGCCGCGGCTCGACGACCCGTGATCCGCAATTTGGGCGCAACGAGATCGAAAAATGCCGCAGCCGCCGGGCTAGCGCGAGGGAAAGCGCGGTCATCGACCGAGACTCGCAGTCGCGTTTCAAGGAACCGAATCCTGCACGGCGGATCAGCGCCGATCGAGCTTGTTCGACGTGGCGGGCGCGCGCATCCCCATCAGCCACGCGGCGGGCAGCAGAACGACGAGCGCGGTGAGCGTGGTCATGACGACCATTACCGACACGTTGGGATCCTCGAAGCTCTGAACGCTTACGATCAGCGCGGCGGGAAAGCTGCGGAATCCCGTCCCCACACCAAGAACTGTCCGTTGGGCCGCATGCCTGCCACCGAGAAGCCACCCGGAAAGCGCGGACAGAAAGGAAAACAGGACGCCTGCATAAATCGCACCTGTCCCGAAGACGTGCAGCAGGCTCTGGAAATGCAGGGTGACGATGAGAACGATCGTCGCCAGCAAGGTGACGCCGGATACCCGTCCGAGCGCCACAGCCAGGCGCGCGGCGAAGGGCGCTGCGCGCGCCCTGACGATCAAGCCGCCGATCAAGGGCAGGAGGATCAGCAGGACAAGCAGCCGAACGATCTTCCACGGGTTGACTTGCGTTCCGTCGACCAACAGCGGCAAGGCCACCGGCAGAAAGGCGATCGTGCCGGCCATCAACATCACCAGCAGTCCGACAGCGAAGGCGGCGTCTCCCTTCCCGATGCTGGCAATCTTCGGCATGAACGGCGCACCGGCGGCCAACCCGAGCAACAGCAGACCCTGCGCAAACGGTTCGTCCAATCGGAGCAGCCGGGCAACGCCCAGCGCCAGCAGCGGCGCGACCAAGAAGTTGGCGAGCAGCGCCAGCGTTATCAGCCTGGTGTTTCGCAGCGGCTGAACAATTTGCTGCAGCCGCAGCCCCAGGCCTATCTCGGACATGCTCGACACGAGAAACACGATGACCGACAGCTCGGCGACCGCTGCGAGGAATTCCGTCACGTGCGCGCTTTCGTGCGGTCGCGGGCCGCCTCAGAAGAAGCGGCGCGACAACGGGTCGGCGAACAGGATAGTGAATCCAACGCACCCGGCGTGGCGCCGGGGGCAGCGTGGCACGTTGCGACTGACCCGGATCCAAGGGAAGCTGGGGCGATCGGGAGTCGCTGCGGGGGCATCGGGAGGCGCTGCGGGGCCATTGCGCGAGCGTCAGGGAGCGTGCGACGGCGTGACGCGTGTTCAGGAAGCTTCCGCCGGAGCGGCAGAGTCATTGCCCCGGCCGGGCGCAGCCGATCGCTTTGATTGTCAATCGAGAGCTACCCATAATGGGCTATCCGACCCAAACCGGACGCTCAACCCAGGGTTCGGGGAGGGGCCGCATGCGCCTGGGCACGTACCTCCGGCGCCTCGCCCCCGTCGCTGTCGAACACGGCCTTGTCCAGCGCACCTTCGGATCTGGCGATCACGCAGGATACGGCCGCATCGCCGGTCACGTTGACCGTGGTGCGCATCATGTCGAGCAGGCGGTCGACGCCGATGATCAGCGCGATCCCTTCGACCGGAAGGCCCACCTGGCCGAGCACCATGGCCAGCATGATCAGCCCCACGCCGGGAACCCCGGCCGTGCCGATCGAGGCCAGCGTGGCCGTGAGGATCACGCTCAGGTAGTCGCCCATGGTCAGGTGCACCGCGTAGACGTTGGCGATGAACACCGTCGCCACCCCCTGCATGATCGCCGTGCCGTCCATGTTGATCGTGGCGCCGAGCGGCACGGTGAAGGAGGCCACCGAGTTGTCGACGCCGAGCCTCTTCTCGACCGTCTTCAGGTTGACCGGGATGGTGGCGCTGCTGCTGGAGGTGCTGAAGGCGAACAGCATGACCGGGCGCATCTTCGAGAAGAAGCGCAGGGGGTTCAGTCCGGCGAGAAGCCGCACGATGACCGAGAGCGTCCCCAAACCGTGGATCAGCAGGGCGCCGACCACCACCAGGAAGTAGCCGGCGAGCGGCAGAATCAGGTCGATGCCCTGGGTGGCGAAGGTGCGGGCGATCAGCGCGAACACCCCGACGGGCGCGAGCTCCATCACGAAGTCGACCATCTTCATGATCACCGCGTCGAGGTCGTTGAAGAAGTTCAGCACGTGCCGGCCCCTCTCGCCCGCGAGGGTGATCGCCACGCCGAAGAGCAGCGCGAAGACGATGACCTGCAGCATCTCGCCCTGCGCCATCGCCTGCACCGGGTTGCTCGGCACCATGTTGATGATCACGTCGGCGAGCGCCGGCGGCTCCTTCGCCTTGAACGCGGCCTGGCCCGCGTCCACCTTCATGCCCTGGCCAGGGGAGACCAGGACAGCGAGCGAAAGCGCGATGACGATGGCGATCGCAGTGGTGAAGAGATAGAGAACGAGCGCTTTCAGGCCGATCCGGCCGAGCTTCTTCACGTCGCCAAGCGCGGTGACGCCGCCAATCAGCGACACGAAGACCAGGGGAACGACCAGCATCTTCAGTGCCGCCACGAAGATCGCGCCCACGACCTTGAACAGCCCGTCCACGAGATACGCCTGGACGAAGGCAACCCCGGGCAGGAACAGGTTCACGAGCACGCCGAGCACCGCGCCCAGCAGCATCCCGATCATGATCCTCATCGTGAGGCTCATCTTCCGCTCCTCGGCCATGCCGTTCTCCCGTTCGTGTGAATCTCGAATTCCTTTCAGGCGGCCGGGGTTGGTTCCCCACCCATGCGCCGCGCCTTGGTCGCCCGGTGGTCCCGATTCTGCCTTGACGCCTGTTCACGCTGCAGCGCGCCCCCGGTCCCTGGGTCGAACACTTGCGTGAGCCCGAAACCAGCGGCATTCAACGTTCGCCTTCGACCCCCTTCGCCGACCGTGCGCTCGGGTCCAGCCAGGCCACCAGCAGCCCGTAGCCGAGCGTGAAGATCACCGCGCCGACGAACAGGCCGATGATGCCGGTGCCAATGAAGCCGCCGATGGCGCCGATGAACACCACCACGATCGGCACCTTGACACCTCGACCCAACAGGATCGGCTTCAGGATGTTGTCGATTGGCGCGATGAGGACCGCGTACACGAGGAACGCCACGGCCGTGGTCGTGTCGGCGGTGGAGAAAAGCCAGATCACCACCGGGATGAGCACGATCACCACCCCGACCTGGATCACGCCGAGGATGATGCAGACCAGGGTCAGCAGACCGGCCCCCGGCACGCCCGCCACCAGGAAGCCGAGCCCGGCCAGCAACCCCTGCAGCAGCGCGACCCCGACGATGCCGGTGGCGACGCTGTGCACGATCTTCTCCGCCGTCGCCGCGAACTCGAGGCCCTGCTCGGGTGCCAGCCGCTGGGCGATGGCGCGGGCGGCGCGTCCGCCTGACTCCGCGTGGGCAAGCAGCACTCCCGCGATGATGATGGCGACGACGAACTGCAGCAGGCCGAGCCCGACACCGGCGGCGAAGTCCAGCAGCCAGCGCCCGCCGTCCTTCAGCGTCGGACCGAGCTCGCGCAAGGCCGCCTGGAGGTTCTCCGAGGCGAGTCGCCAGAACCGGAACAGGTCTTCGCCGATCACCGGCCAGGCCGCCACCCGCGCGGACGGCGCCGGAACCTTCAGCGTTCCGGCCTGGAACGCGGCCGCCGCCTGCTGCGCGCCGTCGAGCATGGAGCCGGCGAGCAGCATCGACGGCACCAGCAGCACCGCCAGCATCGCGACGGTGCACAGCGACGCGGTCAGCCCCCTCCGGCCGCCGAGCCACGCCTCGAATCGGCGATAGCCGGGATAGAGCGCCACCGCGATGATGATGCCCCAGACGATGGGGATGAGAAACGGCCGCGCGATGCCGAAGCACCAGACGGCCAGCGCCGCCAGGAGGCCGATGCGGATCGCCGCTTCGACGGTGAGCCGGAGAAATCGCTGTTCGCTGTCCGCAGCGAGGGGGGGTGAACTCATGCAGGATCCTGAAACAGGCAGCAGCGGCGAGGTAAGCGTCAGAAGAGCGGCTGCGTCCGCACGCGCTCGCCCAGCGGCCCCGCCTGTCCGGCCGGCGTCTGCGCGTCGGCCAGGTCGATCCAGCCGCCGCCCATCGCCTTGTACACGTTGACGATCTGCGTGTACTGCTCGGCGTACGTTCGCACCGCCACCAGCTCGGCGGCAAAGAGCTCGTTCTCGGCGTACAGCGTCTCGATGTAGCCGGCGTAGCCGTTGTTGAAGCGCGCGCGCGAAAGCCGCGCGTACTCGCGCAGCGACGCGACGCGCTGTGTCTGCGCCGCGGATTCGCTGCGCTTCATCACCGTGCCGACCAGCGCGTCGTTGGTCTCGCGGAACGCGTTGAAGATCGTCTGCTGGTACGAGGCGAGCGCGGCGGCGGTGTCCGCTTCCGCCGACTGGACCTGGCCGGCGATGCTGCCGGCGGTGAACAGCGGACCGACCACGCCCGCGGCCAGCGACCAGGCCGACGCCGGTCCGGACAGGAAATCGCCGAACGCGGTGCTCACCGAGCCCAGCGCCGCGGTCAGGTTGAACTGCGGGTAGTAGAGCGCCCTCGTCGCGCCGACGTTCGCGTTGGCGGCGATCAGGTTCTGCTCGGCCTGCAGGATGTCGGGCCGGCGCTCGAGCAGCGACGCGGGCAACCCGTCCGGAACCTTCGGGATCGACAACGCGCCGATCGCCTTGCCGCGTGGAATCGGATAGGGATTGCGTCCCTGCAGCACGGCGATCAGGTTTTCCTGCGCGGCGATCTGCTGCCGGAGCTGCGGAATCGCCGCCAGCGCCTGCTGGTATTGCGAGTCGACCTGCGCGACCTCGAGCTGCGACACGACGCCGCCCTTGTGCCGCAGCTCGAAGATGCGCGCGGTGTCCGCGTAGTTCTTCGCAGTCTGCAGCGAGATCTCGAGTTGCCGGTCGAGCGCGCGGAGCCCGATGTACGCGACCGCCATGCTGGCCACGACCGACAGCACGACGCCGCGGCGGCCCTGCTCGGTCGCGTACACCTGCGCCTGCGCGGCCTCCGTCTGCCGGCGCACGCGCCCGAAGAGATCGAGCTGCCAGCTGGCCCCCAGCGCGCCGTTGTAAAGGCTGTAATAGGGATCCGCGCCGGGCGGCAGCGGCGCGGCGCCGACGGCCGACGACCGGTTGCGGCTCGCGTCGAGGCTGTAGCCGGCCTGCGGATAGAACTGAGCGCGCGTGGTGGCGAGGCCGCCGATGAACGCGTCGACCCGCGCGGCGGCAATGACCAGGTCGCGATTCTGCTGCAGCGCCGAATCGATGAGCGAGGTCAGCACGGGGTCGTCGAACTGCTCCCACCAGCGGGTGTTGGCGACATCGGCAGCCTGCGGATAGTCGATGCGCCAGGCCGGCGGCGATTCGATCGCCGGCTTGACGTAGTCGGGGCCGACGGTGCAGCCGCCCGCAACGAGGGTGATGGCCGCGGCGACGGCGAGACGGACGGGCGCGCGCATCGTCAGTGTCCCTCCGTCCCGGGAGTCGCCGGCGGCGCCGCGCCCGCCGCCGACTGCCTGCCGGCGCGGCGCTGGCTCATCGACTCGAGCAGCCAGAAGAAGAACGGCGCGAAGAAGATGGCGATGAAGGTCGAGGCCAGAATGCCGCCGATGACGCCGGTGCCGATCGAGCGCAGGCTGTTGGCGCCCGGGCCGCTGGCCAGTGCGAGCGGCACGCAGCCCAGACCGAAGGCCAGCGAGGTCATGACGATGGCGCGCAGCCGCGCCCGCGAGGCTTCCAGCGCCGCCTCGAGCACCGGCATGCCGGCGCGCACGTGCTCGATCGCCACCTCGCAGATGAGGATGGCGTTCTTCGCCGACAGACCGACCAGCGTGATCAGCCCCACCTGGAAGTACACGTCGTTCTCGAGCCCGGCGGCCCAGGTCATTCCCAGCGCACCGAGGATCGCCACCGGTACCGTGAGCAGCACGGCCAGCGGCAGCGTCCATTTCTCGAACTGCGCGGCCAGCAGCAGGAAGACCACGATCAGGCCAGCGATGAAGGCGACCGCCGAGGTCCCGCCCGCGCCCTTCTCCTGCAGCGCCTGGCCGGCCCAGGCGTACGCGAAGTCGCCGGGCAGCGTCTCGCGCGCGACGGCCTCCATCGCGGCGAGCGCCTGCCCCGAGCTGTAGCCGGTCGCAGGATTGCCGGTGACCTTCACCGCAGGAAAGCCGTTGAAGCGCTCGAGCAGCTTCGGCGCCGCCACGTAGCGCACGGTGATCAGCGCGGACAGCGGCACCATCGTGCCGAAGCGCGAACGCACGAACACCTTGTCGAAGTCGCGCGGGTCCGCGCGATAGGCGGCGTCCGCCTGCAGCATCACCCACCACACGCGGCTGGACTGGCTGAACTGGCCCGCGATCGTCGAGCCGAAGTACGCCTGCATCGTCTGGAAGGCCTCCTGCACCGGGACGCCGAGGACCTCGGCGCGGTTGCGGTCCAGGTCCACGAAGAGCTGCTGCGTCGTCGGCCGGAACGTCGTCGTCACGCCCGCCAGTTCCGGGCGCTGGCTGGCGGCGGCGATGAACTTCTGCACCGCCGCGGCCGTGGTGCGCGTCTCGCCGGCCCCGCGGTTCTGGATATAGAACTCGAAGCCGCCGGTGGTGCCGAGGCCGGGGATCGACGGCGGGTTGACCGCCATCACGAGGCCTTCCTTGATCTGCGCGAATTGCTGGTTCAGGCGCGGAATCACGTCGAACACGAGCAGCGACTTGTCCGTTCGCTCGTCGAAGGACTTCATCGACGGGAAGGCCACGGCCGAGTTGTTGCGGACCGTCCCGTCGAGCAGGCTGTAACCGTTGACGATCGCGACGTCCTGCACGGCAGGCTCCTTCGCGAGGATCGCCTCGACCTGGCGCACGATGCCCCCGACGTAACTCTGGCTGGCGGTGTCGGGCGCCTCGACGACGACGAAGAAGTAGCCCTGGTCCTCGGCGGGCACGAAGCTGCCGGGAATGACGCGGAACAGGGCCACGATGCCGACGATCACCACGCCGAAGGCGAGCAGCGCGAGCGGCCAGCCCTGGATGATGCGGGCGACGGCGCCGACGTAGCCCTTCGTCAACCGGTCGAAGGTGTTCTCGAACCAGCGGAAGAACCCCTTCTTCTCGCCGTGATGCGGCCGGATCAGGATCGCGGCCAGCGCCGGAGAGAGCGTGAGCGCCATGACGCCCGAGATGACCACCGAGATCGCGATGGTGATGGCGAACTGCTTGTACAGCGTGCCGGTGACGCCGCCGAGGAAGGCGACCGGCAGGAACACCGCGACCAGCACCAGCACGATCGAGATCAGGGCGCCGGCGATCTCGGTCATCGCCTGCTTGGCCGCCGCCAGCGCCGACAGGCCTTTCCTGGCCATGTTGACCTCGACGTTCTCGACCACGACGATCGCGTCGTCGACCACCAGGCCGATGGCGAGGATCATGCCGAACAGGGTCAGCATGTTGATCGAGAAGCCCAGCGCGTACATGCCGATGAAGGTCCCGACGATCGACACCGGCACCGCCAGGATCGGGATGATCGTGGCGCGCAGCGACTGCAGGAACACGAACACGACCAGCACGACCAGCAGCACGGCCTCGAAGAAGGTGTGCACCACCTTTTCGATCGAGTTCAGGGTGAACAGGCTGGTGTCGAGCGTGATCGTGTAGTCCAGCCCGGTCGGGAACTGCTTCTTCAGCTCCTCCAAGCGGGCGCGCACCGCCTTCGCCGTCTCGACGGCGTTCGTCCCCGGCTGCTGGAAGATGCCGATCGTGGCTGCCGTCCTGCCGTTCATCCGGCTGGCGACCTGGTAGTCGCGCTTGGCCAGTTCGACCCGCGCGACGTCGCGCACGCGCACGATCGCCGTGCCTTCCTTGTTGGTGCGCACGATGATGTTCTCGAACTCCTCCGGCTTGGTCAGCAGCCCCTGCGTGGTGACCACGAACGTCTGCTGCACCCCCTCACGGCTGGGCTCGGACCCGATCTCGCCGATCCCGAAGCTCTGGTTCTGGCTCTGGATCGCGGCGGACACCTCCTGCACGGTGATGCCGAGCTGGGCCATGCGGTCCGGCTGCAGCCACACGCGCATCGCGATGTCCGGCAGCCCGAACACGCTGGAGCGATTGGCGCCCGGAACGCGCTTCAGCTCCTCGACGACGTAGAGGTTGGCGTAGTTGTCGATGTAGGTCGAGTCATAGCGATCGTCGGGCGAGAAGATCGACAGCACCATCATGATGCCGGAGGACTGCTTCTCGGCCGTCACGCCCTGCTGCGTGACGACCTGAGGCAGGAGCGGCAGCGCCTGGCTGACCCGGTTCTGCACGTTCACCTGGTTGGTGTCGGGGTCGCTGCCGGGCTTGAACACCACGCTGACGAACACCGCGCCCGAGGACGAGCTGACCGAGTTGAAGTACAGCAGGTTGTCGATGCCGTTGATCTGCGCCTCGAGCGGCGCCGCGACCGTGTTGGCGATGACTTCGGCGGTCGCGCCCGGGTAGCGGGCACTGACCTGCACCTGCGGCGGCGCCAGCTCGGGGTACTGCGCGATCGGCGTCACCGTCATCGCGACCAAGCCGCCGAGGACGATCAGGATCGAGATGACCGACGACAGGATCGGTCGATCGATGAACAGGTGCGTGAACATGCGCGGCTGCTACTTCTTGGCGGCTGCGGAGGTCTTGCCCGGCGTCTCGGCCGCGGGTGCCCCGGCAGGCGCCGGCGCGGACGCCGGAACGACGGTGACCGGCTTCCCGGGCACGACCTTCAGCACGCCGTCGACGACGACGCGGTCGCCGGCGTGCAGTCCCTGCACGACGACGATGTCGTGGTCGCCGACGTAGTCGCCGACGACGACGGGCCGGACCTCGGCCACATTGTCCGCGTTGACCACGTAGATCATGTGCCCCTCGCTGCCCTGCTGAATGGCGAGCTGAGGCACGACGATCGCGTTGGGACGCATCGCGCCGTGCATGATCGCGGTGACGAACATGCCGGGCCGCAGTTCCATCTTCGGGTTGGGCAGCACCGCGCGCACCATGAACGAGCCCGTGTCCTGGCTGAACGACGGATCGGCGAAGCTGATCCTGCCGCGCTGCGGGTACTTGACGCCGCCCGGCAGCACGATGTCGACCTCGTAGTTCTGGTTCGCCGGCGGGACGATCTCACCCTTCCTTCCCATCTCCTGCCACTTCGCCGCCTGGTTCTGCGAGACGCTGAAGTTCACCCAGACCGGATCGACGGCGGCCACGTAGGTCAGGTTGGCGCTGTCGGCCGTCGAATTGACGAACGCGCCCTGTCGCTGCAGCGCGCGGCTCGCGAGCCCGGTCACCGGCGAGGTAATCGTTGCGTAGCCCAGGTTGAGCTGCGCCGTGTCGACCTTCGCCTTCGCGGCAAACAACGCGGCCTTGGCCGAATCGAGCTCGCCCTTCGCGCGGTCGAGGTCCGCCAGCGGCAGCGCGTCCTGCTCGGTCAGCGGCTTCACGCGGCCGTAAGTCGCCTCCGCCGTCACCAGTCGCGCCTGCTGCGCCCGCACTTCGCCCTCGGCCGCATTGAGCTGCGCGATGAACGGCTTGGTGTCGAGCACGAACAGCAGCTGGCCTTGCTTCACCAGCTCGCCTTCCCGGTATGCGATCCGGTCGAGGAACCCGGACACGCGCGCGACGATGTTGACCTGGCGCGAGCTCTCGGTCTGCGCCACGAACGCCGGCGAGAACGGGATCGTCTTGGGAACGATCTCGAG
Organism: Burkholderiaceae bacterium; assembly: GCA_029883565.1. Taxonomy (GTDB): domain Bacteria; phylum Pseudomonadota; class Gammaproteobacteria; order Burkholderiales; family Burkholderiaceae_F; genus JAOUJD01. The sequence continues at coordinate 684 of JAOUJD010000026.1, read as the reverse complement.
CACGCCGACCTGCGGCGCGGGTCGGGGCGGCGGCGGCGCTTCCTTGGAGCATCCGGCGAGGAATGCGGCGGTGGCCAGCACGACGAGGAAGCCGGCGCCGCGCGGCGACAACCTTGTGCGCCCCTTGGAAAATTTCACCATAGAGTGAACCCCTTGACGACAATTGAGGGCGTAACGGTCAGCCCTGCTCGGTGGCCTGCGATTCAGGCATCGGGAGCATAAGCCCGCGAAGTCGTTGCGTGAAATTTGGTCCTGACTATAGCCCGGCCGCATGGCCGTGACTGCTGTGTGTACACACAGTAGTCAATTCACCCGCCCTGGTATAAAAGCTGGGAGCCGATGAATTCTCTTCCAACAGAAACACGCGTACTGCCGGCCGACGATCATGCCGATTGTACGTCCAATTCCACGGTATCGACCGAGGTCCCATGAACCGCCCAATCGCCCACTTGTTCGCCTGCGTCCTCGCACTGGCCTGCGTCGCGCCGATCGCGGCGCAGGCGCAGTCCGCGCCGCCCGCCGCGGAGTATTCGCAGGACCAGCTGGATTCGCTGCTGGCACCGATCGCGCTGTACCCGGACGAGCTGCTGGCACAGGTGCTGATGGCGTCGACCTACCCGCTGGACGTCGTCGCCGCGGCGCGGTTCGTCAAGGCCAATCCCGGCCTCAAGGGCGATGCGCTCG